>NZ_JAPDBM010000005.1:0-109750 GCF_027705265.1 Aeromonas sp. QDB11
CACAGGCCTATAAGTATTTGTTTTGTAGGCAAAAAACTATTTTTAATTTTTAACAAAATGTTCACGATCTCGCCCTGGGTATTGTTGGGGGCTTGTATGGCCACCCTGTCTGGCTGTGGTGGCTCAGATGATAACAAATCAACCACAGCGACCAGCGTTGCTCCTGTTTCCCATGTTGCAACAACACTTAAAGCAGGCATTGCCCTACCGCAGCCAGGGGTTTACCAGACGACGCTGCTTACGCGCGATGATCCGCACCAGACATTGGTTAATTTCGCCGGTTTGGCAATCGTTTACCCACAGCGTGATGCGCAGCTGCGTTGGGATATCTGGGCCGATGATGGCGCCGTGGCTACCTGGTGGCTTGGTCAGGCCGGAATGCAGTCTGATAGCACAGAGCCATCGACGCTGACGTTGACGCGCATTAGCAGAAATAGAGTGGCAGACAGTGCTGTTTTGACGCGGGATGATTCAGGTACGCAGCTCGTGCCATCGAATTACCAGAGACAAAGCAGTGTCCCCAGTCAGGTCATTATCAAAACCATGCCCGTCATCAAGGCAGAGGGTGAGCGGGTCAGATATTCTGCATTTGACCTTTCGAGTACCGGAACCACGGTATATCACAATTGGAATGGCCAGGTTGGTATTACAGCAGTCAACACAACGAATATTAAGTCAGAGACATGGTTGAACGTAAATGGCTTGGCAACCGATATGTTAGGTAATACCGAGCTGACTAATAACGATGGTAAATTGACCATCGTTATGGAACTGCCATCAGCAGGTTGCACATTATTCGCTGAGGGCGAGAAAGAGCGCGATCACGCATTGAGTAAACTTACGTTTACCGGATTCGAGAAATGCAAATTTGTTGAATTTAATGATGCCAACTGGAGCCAGAGTGATTATAAAAACACGGCGGGTTTGGCACAGGTAAAAGACACGGCTACCGCATATATTGCCGAGTTTAACGATGCGAATAATAAGAACACAGTAGTTATTGGATTCCCCGAGCTGGATGGGGTCATATTTACTCTGAAAAAGGGATAAACATCCCGTCAGTCATATTCCATGGGGTGCAATAGCACCTCATGGGATTTTTTATCCGTTCTCTTGCCGATTGATAACGGTGTTTCTGTCGGGCATCAGGCTATCGGCACATCAGCGAGTCGTCAGATCCGTTGCCAGGGGCACTTTGTGTGAACAATCTTGTTGGTCAGAATGGCTGACGGATCAGCGGAAGTGATTACCCATATCGTTTATCCTGCCAAGAAAGATGTGATTCTTTCACTATCGGAGAGGTCGTATCTGTTGTTGAATGGGGCGAGAGTGGCCATTTGCCGTGCCACTGACTGCATGGCGAATGGGTCGCCCGGAGCAATCATGTCGCAAGAGGTTGTATGCGAACACTGAGTGAACTCGATTTGAACCTGCTGGTGGTGTTCAAATATCTGATGGCTGAACGCAGCGCCAAGGGTGCGGCTACGCTGCTCGGTGTCACGCCTTCCACTGTGAGCAAGTCGCTTGCCAAATTACGGCTCTGGTTTGGCGATCCGCTGTTTGTGCGGGGACGTAAAGAGTTGCAGCCCACCAATCTGGCCTTTGCCCTGGAAGAAGAGCTGAAACTCTGGTTTCCCCTTACCGAACGGATCGCGTCACTCAATAGCGAGGCGATCCCCGATGGCGCCCGTTTCAGTCTGGTGATGCAATCCCCGTTCTACAACAGCTTGCTCAGTGATTTGCCGATGGCCATCCATGAGAAGTACCCCAACTCTGTGGTCAAAATGCTGGGATGGAACCGCAACTCCCTCAATGACGTTGTCAACGGTGATGCGGATCTGGGGGTCTGTGTCCGCGAGAGTTATAGCCGTTCTCAGCTCAAGCTGAGTAATCTGCCCTATTACATCGATCATGAAGTGCTGTTTTGCGATCGGCCTGTGGTCTTCCTGCGCAAGGATCACCCCCTGCTTCAGCAGGAGTGGTCAATGGAGAATTTTCTCAATTGCCCTCATAGCAGCGTGGTGCTGGAGGTCAAGGAGACCTGGGGGCTGGATTTGCTGCTGGAGGATGAGGGACTGATCCGTAAAGTCCCGGTCATGGTCTCCAGCTTTGAGCAGTCATTGCACATCGCATCCCAGCCTGACAACAATCTGATCGCGGTCGCCCCCTCTTATTGCGCCGGACATGCAGCGAAATATCATCCCAATCTGATCACCAGACCACTGCCCCTGTCTGAAGCGCTTTATCAGCAACTGGAGCTCACCTTTATCCTGCTGTGGCATAAACGTCACAATCAGGATGCCAAGGTGTTGTGGTTGCTCAATGAGATACGACGACTCTATCACCGGGAGTCGATGCCCGTGGGCAGCCAATAATGGGAGCCGGAGCAAGATGCTCCGGCTTTTTTTGTTGCGTGGTGGCGTGATTGGTCGAGCGTTAACCTCATTTATTCAGAAGGTGCTCCATTCGGCGCCGCACATACACAAATGGGCATCAACTGCACGTCTCGTGTGAAGCTCTTTGCACGAAAAAAATTCATGTAGTTTCATTAGAAAACTTCACTTATTAACACTTTTAAAGTGTGATCAACCATTAAGTTCCTGTATTTCCAGTGATATAGCATGGCAACCTTCGATATGGCGGTGTTAAACAGAGCCCGCATGAGGAGATCCTCTGCGGAGCGGGTGAGCCAGCCTCACCGGTCGCCAGTGGTTGCGTTTGTGCCATGCCCCGGCTATCCGTCGTGTGCGTCGGATCAGAGGAGAGTAAGCATCAAGGTTGATGAACCGGCTTGAGTGAAGGGATGCAGCAAAGGTGAAGCCCGGAGCCCGTAACGGCACAGGGCGACGCCATTCACCCATCCCCCCGATAACCCGTGATTGCACCGGCTAGATGAAAATCACCTTTCATCGAACGGGGCGCGTGCGCCCGAAAATATCCAGATTGGCAGGCTGATTGCGCTTCCCGTTATGGCAATGACGGAAGGGAAAATAGTGCGGCAGCCACCACCAAATTAATAAAAATAAACCTCAATAAAGGCAGGTTAATATGCGTCCAGCAACAGCACCTACGGGGTTGTTACAACAACCCAAACCCTTCTTCATGATCTTTTTCGTCGAACTCTGGGAGCGATTCGGTTATTACGGCGTGCAGGGGATCCTGGCGGTCTTCTTCGTACAGCAACTGGGATTTTCCCAAGAGCAATCCTTTATTACCTTCGGTGCTTTCTCGGCGCTGGTATATGGCCTGATCTCGGTCGGTGGCTATGTCGGCGACCATGTGCTCGGCACCAAGCGCACCATGGTACTCGGGGCTATCGTGTTGGTAATCGGTTACTTCATGACCGGTCTCTCTATCTATAATCCCGACCTGATCTTCTACGCGTTGGGCACTATCGCGGTCGGTAACTGCCTGTTCAAGGCCAATCCGGCCAGCCTGTTGTCAAAATGCTACCAGCCAAAAGATCCGCGGCTGGATGGGGCTTTTACCCTGTTCTATATGTCGATCAATATCGGCTCCCTTATTTCCCTCTCGCTCGCGCCGGTGATTGCCGATCATTACGGCTATACCGTGACTTATAACCTGTGCGGGGTCGGCTTGATTATTGCGCTGCTCACCTTCTTTGCCTGCCGCAATATGGTCAAGGATATCGGCTCCGAGCCGGATCACCTGCCGCTCAATTACAGCAAGTTGCTGCTGGTAATCGCGGGCTCGGTGGCCATGGTGTTTTTCTGTGCCTGGCTGATGCACCACGTGGTGATCGCCAACATGGTGCTGATGACAGTGACTGTCGCCGTGGTGATCGTCTTTTTTCGCGAGGCGTTCAAGCTCGACAGCGTCGGCCGCAACAAGATGTATGTGGCCTTCGTACTGATGCTGGAGGCAGTGCTCTTCTACGTGCTGTACGCCCAGATGCCGACGTCTCTCAACTTCTTTGCCATCAACAACATGCATCACGAGATGCTGGGCATGAGCGTCAACCCCATCAGCTTCCAGGCGCTCAACCCCTTCTGGGTGGTGGTGGGCAGCCCGGTGCTGGCGCTGATCTATACCCGGATGGGCAGCAAGGGGCGGGATCTCACCATGCCGCTCAAGTTTACCCTCGGGATGTTCTTCTGCTCGCTGGGTTTCCTGACCGCGGCCGCCTCCGGCTGGTGGTTTGCTGATGAACAGGGGCTCACTTCCCCCTGGTTTATGGTGCTTATCTATCTGTTCCAGAGTATCGGTGAGCTGATGATCAGCGCCCTGGGGCTGGCCATGGTGGCCGCGCTGGTACCGCAACGGTTGATGGGTTTCATTCTCGGGATGTGGTTCCTGACCCAGGCGATGGCATCCCTGCTGGGGGGCTATGTGGCGACCTTTACCGCCATGCCGGAAGGGATGACGGATCCGCTGCAGACCCTGCCAATTTACACCGGTGTGTTTGGCAAGATCGGGATGGCGACCCTGCTGATTGCGGTCGTGATGGGGCTGATGGTGCCCTGGCTTAACCGGATGATGAATGCGACGCCGACAGAGGCCGAAGGGCTGGTGCCTGGTCAGTCACAGGCGTAATAGGAAGATAGTGCGAGACAAGGCAAGGGCGGCGACCCTTGCCTTGTTGTTGATGGCTTAGTTGTACTGCTCTTCCATCCAGGCTTCGACGATCAGTTGTGCCGATACCCCGTCCACACTGCCCTTTTCCAGCGCGCGATAGCCGCCCCGCTCAAACAACCGGGCACGGGCATCGGTGGTGGTGAGTCGCTCATCCTTGAACTCCACCGGCTTGCCGAAGCGGCCATGCAGCCGGTTGCCGAATTTGCGGGCCCGTACCGTGATCTCCTGATCGGTGCCATCCATGTTCAGCGGCAGGCCGACCACCAGCAGGTCCGGTTGCCACTCCTTGAGCAGCTTCTCAATCTCGTCCCAGTTGGGGATGCCGTCGTTGGCCTTGAGGGCGCGCAGAGGCTGGGCAGTGCCAGTCAGCTCCTGACCGATGGCGACGCCAATGCTCTTGGTGCCATAGTCAAAGCCCATGATGCTGCGTGATGACATGAAAAAAATCCTCGAAATGCAACGCCAGATGCGTTGCAGGGGTTAGCTGTGACCGATATCGCTGGAGAGGTGAACCGGGTTCACTCCTATGCTGGCGGCGGCTTGCTGCCAACGTTTGTGAATGGGGGTCTTGAACACCAGATCCGGATTGGGGGGGATCACCAGCCAGGCGCCATCGACCAGCTCCTGTTCCAGCTGACCGGCGCTCCAGCCCGCATAGCCAAGGGCTACCAGCCAATGGGTGGGTGCTTCGCTCGTGCCCAGGGTTTCCAGTATATCCTTGGATGTAGTCACCATCATTTCATCCCCCACCTGCAGGGTGGAGTTGAAACCGGGGCGGAAGCTGTGCAGCACGAAGCCGCGATCGGCGTGAACCGGCCCCCCCTGCAATACCGGTTGCTTGAGCTCCGGACTGGCGGGCGGGTTGAGTTTGAGCTGGGTCAGCATGGTTTCCAGCGACATCTCGACCGGAATGTTGACCACCAGCCCCATGGCGCCCTCTTCGTTGTGCTCGCACAGATAGACCAGCGAACGCTCGAAGTAGGGATCCGTCAGGCTTGGCATGGCAAGCAGGAAGTGATTTTGCAGTGTTTGCATAGAGGCCAAATAGTGCAAAGGTCGTTGGGAAGTGAATAGGGCAATTATGGCAGTTCATCACTTTGGGCAAAACCGCTTTTTATCGGGCGCGTCGTGCCCACTCACCAAAAGGTGTGGGAGAGAAGACCATGGAAGGTATTTCAATCAGGCAGAAGTTGATCCTGGGTTGTGTGGTGCCGCTGTTGGCACTGCTGGCGCTGTTGGTGGGCGCGAGTCAGGCGATGTCCCAGCTGATGACGGGGATGAACGCCATGTATCAGGGGGAGGTAGTACAGCTCAAGGAGCTCAAACAGATTGCCGATCTCTACGCGGTCAAGGTGATCGATGCGGCCAACAAGGCCAATGTGGGGGGGATTGCGCCCGCCCAGGCCAAGGCCGACATGCTGCAGGCGCAGCAGGAGATCGCCCGCATCTGGCAGCAATACAGCGGACAGGAGCGGAGCCCGTCCGAACAGCAGGAGGCTGCGCGGGTGCAGGCGCTGTTCGGCGCCGCGGATCAGCAGATTGCCGCCGTGGTGGCGGTGCTGGATCAGATGCAGGGGGCGGCGCGGGATCAGCTTTCGGCCCGCATCATGCCCCTCTACGGGGTGATCGATCCGGTTAGTGACGGGGTAAGCTCGCTGGTGGAGTTCCAGCTCAAAGAGGCGGAGCAGAACATCGGCGAGCTCAACGATCTCAGGCAGCAGCTGTTCCGGCTCTTTATCGTGCTGTTTCTGGTGGGGGCAGCCTGTGTACTCTTCTTCGGCGTCTGGGCCGGACGCAGCGTCAGCCAGCCGTTGGCGGCCATGGGGCAGGTGCTGCGCGGAATGCAGCGGGATCTCGACCTGAGCCAGCAGGCGCCGGTCTTGCGCAAGGACGAGATGGGGGCGCTGGCTCAATCGCTTAATCTGGTGATCAGCCACTTTCGCGGCTTGATTAACCAGATCAACGAGATGGCGGAGCACCTTGCCAAGGAGTCTGCTCGCCTGGCTCATATCGGGGTCGAGAGTCGTCAGCGCTTTGCCCGGCAACAGGGGGAGACCGATCAGACCGCCACCGCCATGAACCAGATGAGCGCAACGGTGGCCGAGGTGGCCAACAGCTCCTCCGGCGCGGCGGATGCGGCCCGTGTGGCGGACGAGAGTGCCCGCCACGGCCATCTGGTGGTGGAGGATGCCATCGCCCGGATGTCGGCGCTGTCGTCCCATATTCAAGACACGGCGGCGATGATCACCCAGCTGGCCGACGACAGTCGCGATATCAGCAGCGTGATGGATGCCATTCGCGGCATCGCCGAGCAGACCAACCTGCTGGCGCTCAATGCGGCGATAGAGGCAGCGCGGGCAGGGGATCAGGGGCGCGGGTTTGCGGTGGTGGCCGACGAGGTGCGTACCCTCTCCCAGCGAACCCAGCGCTCGACCGAAGAGATTGGCAAGACCATCGTCAAGTTGCAGCAGGGGGCCAATGATGCGGCCAGCAGCATGGTGCGCGGGCTGGATCAGGTGGAGGAGTCCAACCGTACCGTGCTCGCCTGCGGCAAGGCCCTTGGCGAAATTGTCAGTTCGGTGGAGGTGATCAACGAGATGAACACCCATATCGCCACCGCCGCAGAGGAGCAGAGCAAGGTGGCGGAGGAGATCACCCGCAACGTGGTCAATATCGCCCATATTGCTACCGAATCGACGGCGGCGGCCTCCGAACTGAACCAGAGTTGCCACGAGCTGGAGCAGCTATCGAGCGATCTCAAGCAGAAGGTGGGGCAGTTCCGCTGTTAAGCCTTCATACCAACGCACACAGCAGGAAACAGAAGAGGCGGCCCCGGGGCCGCCTCTTGTTATGAACCTCTAGCCGGTGCTGGTTCAGCCTTTCGCCAGTCGACGCTCGATGGCGTCCATCAGCATGCCGGTGATGTGCACGTCGAAAGCCGCTTCAATCTCGCGAATGCAGGTCGGGCTGGTGACGTTAATCTCGGTCAGGCGATCGCCGATGATGTCGAGACCGACGAAGATGAGACCCTTTGCTTTCAGGGCCGGGCCGACCGCACGGGCGATGGCCCAGTCGGCTTCACTCAGGGGGCGCGCCTCGCCACGGCCACCAGCCGCCAGATTGCCACGGGTCTCCCCCTGCGCCGGAATGCGCGCCAGGCAGTAAGGCACCGGTTCACCGTCCACCACCAGCACCCGCTTGTCGCCATCCTTGATGGCGGGCAGATAGGTCTGCGCCATGCAGTACTGGCTGCCGTGGGCGGTCAGGGTTTCGATAATCACGCCGACGTTGGCGTCATCTTCCTTCATGCGGAAGATGGAGGCGCCGCCCATGCCGTCCAGCGGCTTGAGGATCACGTCCTTGTGCTTCGCGTGGAAGGCGCGCAGCTTGTCGGCGCGGCGGGTCACCAGCGTGGTCGGGGTGTGCTCGGCAAACCAGGCGGTGTAGAGCTTCTCGTTGGCGTCACGCAGGCTCTGCGGCTTGTTGACGATGAGGCAACCCTCATCCTCGGCCCGCTCCAGCATGTAGGTGGCGTAGATAAATTCGGTGTCGAACGGCGGATCCTTGCGCATCAGGATCACATCGAGGTTGGAGAGGGGCTGATCCACCACCTCGCCCAGCGTGTACCAGTCGGCATAGTCATATTTGACGGTGAGCGGGCGCATGGTGCCAAAGGCGCGACCGGCTTCCATGTAGAGATCCTTCATCTCCAGATAGAACAGCTCATAGCCGCGCTTTTGCGCCTCTTCGAGCATGGCAAAGCTGGAATCTTTCTTGATGTTGATGGCCGAGATGGGGTCCATCACGATGCCGAGTTTAATGGTCATCCGAGTTTCCTTCTTGTGGCTCGATTGCGAGTGAGTTTCTTAAAACCTGTTCAAGGTCTGTCACGAGAGGTCGTCAGCAAGGTAAAGAGCAGCGCATGAGCCTTGATCACGACCTCGCAGTAAGACATTGGACTGGTTTCAAGCGAGATCGCCAAAACGGCACTGCAGCGCAGTGATCGCCGTCAGGGCGGCAGTCTCGGTGCGCAGCACCCGCGGCCCCAGCAGCATCTCTTTGAAATCTTCCTGCACGGTACGGGCGATCTCGTCGCTCGACAATCCCCCTTCCGGGCCAATCAGCAGGCGCACGCCGTGCTCGGGAACGGGCAGGGTGTTGATGCTGTACTCGGCGCGCGGGTGCAGGTTGAGCTTGAGCTCCCTGGTCTCTTCCGCCAGCCAGGCGTCCAGCTCCATCGGCATGCGCACCTCGGGCACCACGTTGCGGCCGCACTGTTCGCAGGCGCTGATCACCACCTTCTGCCACTGCTCGCGCTTCTTCTCCAGCCGATCGGCTGGCAGCTTGACGCCGCAGCGTTCGGAGAAGAGCGGGGTGATGCAGGTGACGCCCAGCTCCACCGATTTCTGGATGGTGAAGTCCATCTTGTCGCCACGGCTGATCACCTGACCGAGATGAATGGCGAAGGGGGACTCCACCGATTGGGCATCGCAGCGGTCGATGGTCACTTCAACCGACTTTTTGCCGACGCTGGCGATGGTGGCGGGATATTGATTGCCATCGCCGTTGAACAGCTCGAGCTGTTGGCCAGGCTGCATGCGCAGTACCCGGCCGATATGGTTGGCGCCGTCTTCCGACAGGGCGATGGTCTGGCCAACTTGCAGGGTGGCCGATTCATAGATACGTGGAATGCGCATGGCTGATTGTCAGTCTCTTGCTTGGAAACCCTTCATATCCTGCTGTGAGGCTGCGAGCAAGGCTCACGCGGCAGCGGGGAAGGGCTTCATGATAGGAGGGGCGATCCCCCTCCCTGGTCAAATGGGGTTATTGGCACTGCTTTTCAATAAAGGGATTGGTATTGCCCTGCAGCGTGCCGATGCGGCGGTTGCGCTCGCACTCCCAGCCTTCTGCCGGGTACTGCCTGTCCCAAGCTTCAAACAGTTTACGCTGTTGCGCCGCCAGACGCAGCCCATACTGCTGGCTCATGTAGAGGTAGGCGCGGGCGATCTGGCCCCGTACCGGCCCCTTGGGCGGTTGCACCCGACGATCCTTGAAATCCACCAGCATCTGGCACTGGCCGTACTGATCCGGCTTGCCGTTCCAGTCGGAGAAACGGTAGTTGGCCCGATCGCCGTTCACCTCGCCGATGGCGGGGAACAGGTTGTGCATGTCCCCCTCCATCTTGTTGAACTCGGGGCTCGCTTTTTCGCAGTTCTTGCGACCGCCATCCTGCCAGCACTGCAGCTGGTGGCCGAACTCCCAGGCGGGGACCACGTGCTCCCACTCGATGCGGGCGGCGCGCTTGGGCTGCTTGCGCGGCTCGTAGCCGCAGCTGGCGAGATCCGGGCTCATCTTCTTGCCCTGATAGTCGATATCGCAGCCGCAGTAGAAGGTAGTGACTGCTGGCTGGCTGCGATAGAGCTTCACCAGATCCTGTTTGGCTTCGCGAAAGGTCTGGGCGTGCAGGGTCGCGCTGAGCAGCGGTAAACCGGCCAGCAGGGTCAGGGCGAGGGAGGAGATGAAACGCATGGGATTCCTTGCAAACGGGATGATTGACGAACGATGGCGGGCACCCTACCACAGGGGTGCGACACACGCTGGCTTACTGCTCTGGCTCCGGCTGTTCCCGCTCCAGCGGCTGCTTGCAGCGGCGACAGTGATAGCGGGCCTCGCCACGCACCACCTTGTTGTGGCGGCGTATCGACAGCTGATGCTGCTGGCAGTGGCAGCGATAGGGCACGGTGCGCTGCGCCAATACCGCCAGATCGAAGCTGTGGGTGGTTCTGGGTTCAAGGCCGAACACCTCCCGCATCACCGACTGCCACTGCTTGCCGTGAGGCAACACCCGGTTTTTGCCACGCCCTTCACCGCTATGTTCACCCCAAAGGGCGTGAACCAGCAGATGGGCCACCTCGTGGGGCACCACCTCATCCAGAAACGCCTGTTGGTTGGCCTGATAGAGGGCAGGATTGAAGCGCAGCTCCCAGGTTTGCAGCCGCGCCGAACCCGCCGCCCGGCCCCGCATATTGCAGTAGATCCGCGGGCGGGGGAAGGTGCGGCCAAGGCGCGCCTCGGCCTGCACAAAACAGGCTTCTACGCGTTGTTGCAGCAGGGCGACAAGCTGGGCAGGGGTGGCAGACATCAACATCTCGTCAGGTAGCGGATAAGCAAAAGGGGAGCCAGGCTCCCCTTTTATCACAACAGCGAGCCTTACAGGCCAGCGGCGGAACGCAGCAGTTCGGCCTTGTCGGTCTGCTCCCACGGGAACTCGTCGCGACCGAAGTGACCGTAGGCAGCAGTGGCCTGGTAGATCGGGCGCTTCAGATCCAGCATCTGGATCAGGCCATACGGACGCAGCTCGAAGTGCTCGCGAACCAGCTTGACCAGCAGATCCTCGGCGACCTTGGCAGTGCCGAAGGTCTCGACGCTGATGGAGGTCGGCTCGGCCACGCCGATGGCGTAGGAGATCTGGATTTCACAGCGATCGGCCAGACCGGCGGCCACGATGTTTTTGGCAACGTAGCGGGCGGCGTAGGCAGCAGAGCGGTCAACCTTGGACGGATCCTTACCGGAGAAGGCGCCACCACCGTGACGAGCCATGCCGCCGTAGGTATCGACGATGATCTTGCGACCAGTCAGACCACAGTCACCCATCGGGCCGCCGATAACGAAACGGCCGGTCGGGTTGATGAAGTATTTGGTGTCCTTGTTGACCCACTCGGCCGGCAGCACCGGCTTGATGATCTCTTCGCGTACCGCTTCAACCAGATCTTTGTGGCTGATGGATTCGGCGTGCTGGGTAGAGAGCACCACGGCATCGACACCGATGATCTTGCCTGCGTCGTCGTAGGCGAAGGTCAGCTGGCTCTTGGCATCCGGACGCAGCCACGGCAGGGTGCCGTTCTTGCGCACTTCAGCCTGACGCTTCACCAGCAGGTGAGAGTAGGTGATGGGGGCGGGCATCAGCACGTCGGTTTCGTTGGTGGCGTAGCCGAACATCAGGCCCTGGTCGCCCGCGCCCTGTTCCAGCGGATCGCTGCGGTCAACACCCTGGTTGATATCCGGGGACTGCTTGCCGATGGCGTTCAGCACGGCGCAGGAGTCAGCGTCGAAGCCCATGTCGGAGTGGGTGTAGCCGATTTCACGCACGGTATCACGCACGATCTCTTCGATATCAACCCAGGCAGAGGTGGTTACTTCGCCGGCCACCATGACCATACCGGTCTTGACCAGGGTCTCACAGGCGACACGGGCCTTGGTATCTTGCTTGAGGATGGCGTCCAGTACCGCATCGGAGATCTGGTCCGCAATCTTGTCGGGATGGCCTTCGGAGACCGACTCGGAAGTAAACAGCTTTGCCATGATGGGAGTCTCAGCTTGTCTGGGTTATCGCCACAGCAATAACCGGGTGAATGGGATGGTGTAGAGGTATCTACATCTGGACGTCTATTTTAATTAGCGCCCCCCGCGATTGCCAGCACTATTTTGTCGTAGCATCGCAAGCCAGCTACTAATGGCTCCTTACTATCCCCAAGGGGGTGGAAATCAAACGTTTGCATCTATCCTCTTTGGTCAAAAGCAGCCAAGAAAAGCGATTGTCCTCCCAAAGCCACTTTATTCGTCCAGATAACATTTGCACGCCGCGCGCCCTGCTGGGACAATAACGCGCCTTAATCTTGGCCATCAAATGAAGCAATCGCAGGAGATTCAGATGCCTTCTCGTAAAGAGCTTGCCAATGCCATTCGTGCATTGAGTATGGATGCCGTTCAAAAAGCCAACTCCGGTCACCCGGGCGCCCCCATGGGAATGGCGGATATCGCCGAAGTGCTGTGGCGTAGCCACCTCAAACATAACCCGAACAACCCCAAGTGGGCAGACCGCGACCGTTTCATTCTCTCCAACGGCCACGGCTCCATGCTGCTGTACTCCCTGCTGCATCTCTCCGGTTATGACCTCTCCATCGACGATCTGAAAAACTTCCGCCAACTGCACTCTCGCACCCCGGGTCACCCGGAGTACGGTTATGCACCGGGCGTTGAAACCACCACTGGCCCGCTGGGTCAGGGCATCACCAACGCCGTTGGTATGGCGATCGCAGAAAAAGCCATGGCTGAGCAGTTCAACCAGCCGGGCCACGACATCGTTGACCACTACACCTACGCCTTTATGGGCGACGGCTGCCTGATGGAAGGTATCTCCCACGAAGCGTGCTCCCTGGCAGGTACCCTGCAACTGGGCAAGCTGATCGCGTTCTGGGATGACAACGGTATCTCCATCGACGGTCATGTTGAAGGCTGGTTCACCGACGACACCGTCAAGCGTTTCGAAGCCTACGGCTGGCACGTTATCCCGGCTGTTGACGGTCACAGCCCGGAAGCCATCAATGCCGCCATCGAAGCCGCCAAGGCCGAGACCGGCAAGCCGACCCTGATCTGCTGCCGCACCATCATCGGTTACGGTTCACCGAACAAATCCGGTTCTCACGACTGCCACGGCTCACCGCTGGGCAACGACGAGATCGCCGCTGCTCGCGCGTTCCTGAAGTGGGACCACGCACCGTTCGTTATCCCGGCCGACATCGCTGCCGAGTGGAACGGTCAGGAGAAGGGCGCCAAGCTGGAAGCCGACTGGGCTGCCAAGTTCGCTGCCTATGAAGCCGCTCACCCGACCCTGGCTGCCGAGTTCAAGCGCCGCACCACTGGCGAACTGCCTGCCAACTGGGCTGCCGAATCTGCCAAGATCATCGAAACCCTGCAAGCCAACCCGGCCAAGATCGCGACCCGTAAAGCATCCCAGAACTCTCTGGAAGCGTTCGGCAAGCTGCTGCCGGAGTTCATGGGTGGTTCTGCCGACCTGGCCCCGTCCAACCTGACCATGTGGTCCGGTTCCAAGTCCCTGACCAACGACGATGCCTCCGGCAACTACATCCACTACGGTGTACGCGAGTTCGGCATGTCCGCCATCATGAACGGTATCGCCCTGCACGGTGGTTTCATCCCCTACGGCGCCACCTTCATGATGTTCATGGAGTATGCCCGCAACGCCCTGCGCATGGCCGCCCTGATGAAGCAGCGCGTCATCTTCGTTTACACCCACGACTCCATCGGTCTGGGTGAAGATGGCCCGACTCACCAGCCGGTTGAGCAGATCGCGTCCCTGCGTCTGACCCCGAACATGAGCACCTGGCGTCCGTGTGACCAGGTTGAATCCGCGATCGCCTGGAAGCACGCCATCGAGCGTACCGACGGTCCGACTTCCCTGATCTTCTCCCGTCAGAACCTGGCCCAGATGGACCGTACTGCTCAGCAACTGGCCGACACCGCCAAGGGTGGCTACGTGCTGAAGGATTGCGCCGGTACCCCTGAGCTGATCCTGATCGCCACCGGTTCCGAAGTGGAGCTGGCCGTTGCCGCTTACGAGCAGCTGACTGCCAAGGGCCGTGCCGTGCGCGTGGTCTCTCTGCCTTGTACCGATGTGTTCGACGCTCAATCCGCCGAGTACAAAGAGTCCGTCCTGCCGTCTTCCGTCACCAAGCGCGTGGCCATCGAAGCCGGCATCGCTGACTACTGGTACAAGTACGTCGGTTTCGGCGGCAAGATCATCGGTATGACCACCTTCGGTGAGTCTGCACCGGCGGAGCTGCTGTTCAAGGAATTTGGCTTTACCGTGGAAAACGTGGTTGCGACCGCAGAGTCCCTGTAATCGCTGAATATTGGGCCACTTTGGCCCAATATCCGGAATAAGAAAACGCCCCCCATCGCAAGATAGGGGGCGTTTTTTTGTAGAGATATAGTTGGTGGCTTACGAGGTTGTAGGTAAGTTTTCAATATCTATTAGTTTTTTATTATCGAATGAATCAGCAACATAAGACGACTTTATGTGGAATCTAACTTGCCTGTCATTAATTTATAAAATATTGTGGGTGCCAAGTAGTAATCCAATATGCATGCAATGTGAATGTTAGGCGTCACTGTTTTGTGAGAAAATCATGGTGGATGAGTACAAAGGTAAGCAGATTCAACAAACAATTGTTGTCGCCGATCTTCTTAATGGTCGAACGGTGACAACTATGCAACAAGCATATCTGCTAACCGAAGCAGATTTTCTACGTTTGAAAGGTAGCCCACCTGTTACTGCCGCGATTGCAACAATAATATTTTCCGGTGTAATTGGTTATATTGTGAGTCTAGGCCCTAAAATAGCCAATATATTTAATGGGGGGGCATCAGAGCTCACATCTGGTGAAATAAATACAATTCTTGTTGGTACCACTATATCTATAGTTTTATATGCAGTAGGTTTTTTCTGTCCTAACGATAAGAAGAAGCTTATGAATAAAATATCGAAGCATTTTGATGATGCGAAACCATCCTCACATATTGTGGGAGAGCAGAAATGATTACTCGTACTACATTGCCTAAAACCTATAAACCGTATCAGAAACTAACGGTATGTAGCAATATTCTTCTGGGTGGCGGACATCTAGTTGTTATTGGTGAGGTGTTACCACTATTAGTCGGAAGTAGCAATGAAGGTCCTAAAGTATGGTTGCAAGCTCCTACTGACAAAAGTGGTAAACAGTATATTCCACTTGTTACGGCATCAGTTGCATCAAATTCAGCGGTTGGAATTGTCAGTAACAAGGATGGTCTATCTATTTCTATTGGTGGTGTACATGTAGTTAATATTAAACAAGTTAATGACAGCACAGCAGTGATTGACCAGTTAGATCTTCGTCCGATAGGGTTCAACATCTATGGAAAAAAATCTTCGCTTACCGCTGGTGGGATAAATCTATCGAGTAATACTTTTAGTGGTGGTGGTTCACTACTAGCCTTTGGAGATGGTTGATAATTAGCCTGTAGGTTCGATTAGCGAAGCGTAATCGGACGTTTGCGTTCTTTAAGACGATGCCATAAAAATAATGCCCCACATGTTACATAAAAAGAGACCGGCTATCAGCCGGTCTCTTTTTATTATTTAAAACAAATCTTACGCCTGCGGCGGGGTACTTTCGGCGTTGGACATCACCGCATCAATTTGCACCAGGGCACCGGCGGGCAGTTCACTGACCCCGAATACGGTGCGGGCAGGCAGATAGCCCGGGAAGTATTTGGTGTAGACGGCGTTGACCGCATCCAGATCGGCGATATTGCCGAGTTGGATATTCACCTTGACGATATCGTCCATCACATGGCCGATGCTCTCCACAATCGCCTTGATATTGCTCAGGCACTGGGCGGTCTGCTCTTTGACACAACCAGTCAGGATCTTGCCGGTGGTGGGGTCAATCGGCAGCTGCGCAGAGAGATGGTTGTAGTGAGAGAAGGCGACAGTCTGGCAATGGAGCGGGCTACGCGGTGCCTTGTCAGTATTGCGGGCGCTGATCACCAGATTGTGTCTGTCTTCCACCAGTTGCGGCGGGGTGCCGTCACCGTGGGAGATGACCGCATCCATCTGCACCCGTGCCCCCATGGGCAGGGCGGCGGCACTGACCACCGAGCGGGCGGGCAGATAGGCGACGGCGCGGGCGATGGCGGAGTCGGGGAAGAAGGTGGTGTAGATCTCGTTGACGCCCTCCAGATCGGCCAGGTCGGTCAGATAGACGGTGACCTTGACGATATCGTCAAACGGCACGTCGATGCTCTCCAGTACGTGCTTGATGTTGCGCAGGCACTGACCCGCCTGCTCCTTGATGCCACCGGCGACCAGCTGGCCCGAGGCGGCCTCGACCGGCAGTTGGGCGCCGATATTGTTGTAGTGGGAGAAGGCCACGGTATGGGTGGAGAGCGGATTGTGCGGCGCCTTGTCACTATTGCGGGCCAGCTTAATCAGCGGGCAGGGGGCTTGCGGGAAGGTGCCTTCGCCGTTGGAGATGATGGCATCGATCTGCACCAGCGCGCCCAGCGGCAGGGCGGCGACGGCGAGGGTGGTGCGGGTCGGCAGATAGCCCGGGAAGAATTCGCGATAGACGGCGTTGACCGCCTCCAGATCCGCCATCTCTTTCAGGAAGATGGTCGCTTTGACCATATCGTCCATCACATGGCCGATGCTCTCGATGATTGCCTTGAGGTTGCTCAGGCACTGTCTGGCCTGCGCAGTGACATCGCCACTCACCATCTTGCCGGTGGCCGGATCGACTGGCAGCTGGGCGGAGATATTGTTGTAATGGGAGAACGCCACCGTTTGGGTGCAGGGGCCCAGATCCTGGGGTGCATGGGGGGTATTTCTTGCCGACTTGATGATGGTGCCACTCATAGATATGCCTCTTTTTAATATTTGTTGTTAATTCAGGTACAGGTTGACCCCATCTTGTTGTGCGCCATGGCCACTGCGCCAGCGGCGGCATCCCCGGTTATTATTTGTGATCCACTCAATAGTTGAGAGGGATAAGAGAGGAAGAGACAGGGTAGATATTTCAGACAGGGCGATTCTATGAGTGGTTATCAGGGGTTGCAAACCACGGATTGCATTTCTATGAGATGGCTCAATGCTCGCAAATTTAATGTGATTGCTATTCAATTCACGCTGAATAGTCACCCGTTTGCCCGCCAATGGCCCTGCATCGAGCAGTAGCCCAGTCAGGGCGGGTGTTGGGGCGCAAGCCTTGGCAGAACAGGGCTGTGAATAAAGGGTTAACGCCATGCATCAGCCTGCCAGCAAACGGCATTGCGGTGCATAGATATGTACTTTGTGTTTTTTTAATCCTCTATCTTCAATCGTGAAAATATGCTAGCTGCCATTTATGTTGCAACGGCTAAAGATGTGGCTGGAATATAATTCAAATATTTGCATGAGCGGCAAATTGATAATTATCTGGCAGTCACAGTATGGCCGCAGATGTGAGGCGATTTTAGCTCGCGATATATAGCGAGATATTCCATAAGATTGCAGCGAAAAATATGGGCCTCATGGTGCATGATGGAAAGCACAGGAAAATGGCGGGGTTGTCATGGCGGGTTGTCATGGAGAGTTGGAGGGCAGGGTGAGCGAGCCATTCAGGCCGAGCTTTCACAAACCCGAGCGCAAAACCGACCCGAAAAAGCGCCGCCCCGATAAAGCAATAGCGCGCCATCCAACGCAACAGCCCCGAACTTGGTCAGATCGGGGCTGCTGTGGGTCTATGAGAGGGCGAACGACCGCGCTTGGCAGGGGTTATCCCACGGGATAGAGCGCCCCCAGCACGGCTGGACGGCTGGCGCCGGTCACGGCGGGCAGGTTGCCCGGCTTGCGATGGATAAAGCACATCGCCAGCCAGGCAAAGGCAGCGCCTTCCACCCAGTCGGGGGCCAATCCCAGCTCGGCAGTGCTGGCGATGCGCCATGCAGGCAGCAGGCTGGCCAGCTCTTTCAGTAGCTGTGCGTTATGGGCGCCGCCGCCGCAGACAAACAGCTCGGCTTTCGGCTGGCTGGCACCGACTGACTCTGGCCGAGCGGGCAGTTGGCGGGCGATGCTGTGGCAGGTGAGCGCCTGCAGGGTACGCTGCACATCCACGGGGGCGTAGTCTGTGCCTGCCAGCTCGCCATCGAGCCAATCGAGGGTGAACATCTCCCGTCCGGTGCTCTTGGGGGCGGGGGCGGCGAAATAGGGGTGAGCCAGCAGCGTGTCCAGCAGCGCCGGGACAGGCTTGCCGCTGGCTGCCCATTGGCCTCCGGCGTCATAGCTGCCGCCGTGCGGTTGATGGCGGCGATACCAGCCATCGAGCAGGGTGTTGGCCGGGCCGGTATCAAAACCATACACCCCGCCCGGATTGCCCGGCAGTACCGAGATATTGGCGATACCGCCGAGGTTCAGCACCACCCGAAGGGCGCCGGGCTTGGCAAACAGCGCCTGATGGAAGGCGGGCACCAGCGGCGCCCCCTGACCGCCGAGGGCCATATCCATGGTGCGAAAATCGGCGATCACATCGATGCCGGTCAGGGCGGCCAGCAGGGCTGCGTTGCCGATCTGCAGGGTAAAGCCAAGCTGGGGGCGGTGGCGGATGGTCTGGCCGTGGCTGCCGATGGCGCGAATATCGGCGGGCGTGAGGCTCGCCTTGGCCAGCAGCGCGTGGGTCGCTGCGGCAAACTCCTGTGCAATCAGATTGTCGGCCACCCCCATACGGTCGATTTCGTTGTCGCTCGGGGTGCAGAGGGCATGCAGCGTGCGGGCGGTCTCTTGCGGCCAGGGGTGACAAAGCGCGGCTTCGACCCGCAGTTCATCTCCGTCGATCATCACCAGTACGGCGTCGATACCGTCCATGCTGGTGCCTGACATCAATCCGATATAGCGTTCAGCCATTGGCTCTCCTCACTTGCTGGCCGGGATACTCCGGTTCTCGACACCCATCCGATATGGCGCTCAGCCATGCGCTCACTTCAATCGGTTTGCCAGGCGCGGGCTCAATAAAAGGGGGCTGGCAGGGCCTTCACCCTGCCAGCCCTGATGGCTCAGTTGCCGCGACTATCCCGCCTGTTCTGGGCCAGTTGCAGCTCGGGCTTGTCGAGTTTGGCCAGTTGCGGCATCGCCAGCTTCCTGAAGTTGGCCAGCTCGCGCCCGCTCAGGGTCTCTGCCTGCGGCAGGGTGAGGGTGCGCGGGTTCTTGTGAATGCCGCCCACCACAAATTCATAGTGCAGGTGCGGGCCGGTGACGCGGCCGGTGCCACCCAGGGTGCCGATGGTCTGCCCCTGCTTCACCCGCTGCCCCTTGTTGACGGTGCGTTTGGAGAGGTGCAGGTACTTGGTCACATAGTTGCCGGCATGCTTGATAAAGACATAGTTGCCGTTGAACTGGTTGTAACCGGCGGCCACCACGCTGCCGGAGCCCGCCGCCATGATGGGGGTGCCCACCGGCGCCACATAGTCGATGCCGTTGTGGGGGCGGATCTTGCCGGTCACCGGATGGAGGCGGCGCGGGTTGAAGTTGGAGCTGATGTATTTGAAGTTGACCGGCGCACGCAGGAAGCTCTTGCGCATCGCCTTCCCTTCCGGGGTGTAGTAGTTGCCATCTTCATTGAGCACGGCGCGGTAGGCGGTACCCTGGTTGACGAACTCGGCGGCCAGAATATCGCCAGAGGCAACCCGCTCGTCGTCGCGGAACTTGTCTTCGTAGACCACCCGGAAGCTGTCGCCCGGTTGCAAGTCCTGGGCAAAGTCGATGTCCCAGCCGAAGATGGCGGCGAGATCCATGATCTGGTCTTCGGTCATCCCCGCGTCCACCGCGGCGCCCCAGAAGCTGGAGCGGATCTCGCCCTTGCTCACCTGTTCGCGGGTGTCGAGGGCGATCTTGACGTTGCGGGCGACAAATTCCTCATCCTTACGGCTCACCTTGAGCGCCTGCTCCAGACTGTGGGGGTAATAGAGGCTGTTTAGCTCGCCATCTTCGGTGAGCTTGAAGGTGAGCTCCTGACCCGGTTGTAGCATCCGCAGGGGATCGCTGCCATCGAGCTGGTCGATCAGGTGCAGATCCGTGGTGCTCAGGCCAATGCGCTGGAAGATCACCCCCATGTTGTCGCCACGGCGCACCTTCACCTGCTTGGTGATGTAGCGCGGCTTGGGCGGGGGCACGGGCTGAGCGGCCTCGGCCGTCAGCTCGTCGTTCAGTGCGTTGTCGTTAGCCGGTTCCCGCAGGGCAATCTCGTTGCCGTTTTCATCGACCCGTGTTGCTACCGCCTGTTCGCTTGGCCAAGCAGCCAGCATCATGATCATGATGCTCAAAATCAGCACCATCTTGCGGTGCCAGTGGGGGAGGGAGTTGAAGGCGTGCCAAATAACCATGGAAAGTTGATGAAGTCGGGCAGAATGGACGGATTTTACAGCCTTTCCAATTGGCCCGCCATTCCAGTAATATGTTTGGCCCTGTGGAATCGTGATTGGAGAGTCAAAAAATGTCCCAGCTCGAGGTGGCGCTAGCCGAGATCAAGCGCGGAGCGGAAGAAATTCTGGTTGAAGAAGAACTTGTCGCCAAGTTGAAGGAAGGGCGCCCGCTGCGCATCAAGTTGGGCATGGACCCGACGGCCCCCGACATTCACCTGGGTCATACCGTGATCCTCAACAAGCTGAAGACCTTCCAGGATCTGGGCCACGAGATCATCCTGCTGATCGGCGATTTCACTGCCATGGTGGGTGACCCCTCCGGCAAGAACAGCACCCGTCCGCCGCTCTCCGAAGAGGCCATCAAGCATAACGCCCTCACCTATGCGGAGCAGGCGTTCAAGATCCTCGATCCCAAGAAGACCCGCATCGAGTACAACTCCAGCTGGCTGGGCGAGCTGGGCGCGACCGGCATGATCAAGCTGGCGGCCAAGCAGACCGTGGCCCGCATGATGGAGCGCGACGACTTCAAAAAGCGCTACACCGGCGGCCAATCCATCGCGATTCACGAATTCCTCTATCCGCTGCTGCAAGGCTATGACTCGGTCGCGCTGAAGGCGGACGTCGAGCTCGGCGGTACCGATCAGAAGTTCAACCTGCTGATGGGCCGCGAGCTGCAAAAAGATGCCGGCATGGCCGCCCAGTGCGTGCTGATGATGCCGCTGCTGGTGGGTCTGGATGGCGTCAAGAAGATGTCCAAATCCGCCGCCAACTACATCGGCGTACACGATGCCCCGGGCGAGATGTTCGGCAAGATCATGTCCATCACCGACGATCTGATGTGGAACTACTACGAGCTGCTCTCCTTCCGTCCGCTGGCTGAAATCGAAGGGTTCAAGGCGGGCATCGCTGCCGGCACCCTCAACCCGCGCGACGTGAAGATCTGGCTGGCCAAAGAGATCATCACCCGCTATCACGACGAAGCGGCGGCCGAAGCGGCCCACGAAGATTTCACCCAGCGTTTCTCCAAGAACGCCATTCCGGACGAAATGCCGGAAGTCGAGTTGGCACTGGAAGGCGAAGGGCTGGCCATTGCCAACCTGCTGAAAGAGGCCGATCTGGTGGCCACCACCTCCGAAGCGCTGCGGATGATCAAGCAGGGCGCGGTCAAGGTGGATGGCGAGAAGCTGGAAGATGGCAAGGCGCTGATTGGTGCCGGTACCGCCGTCTATCAGGTTGGCAAGCGCAAGTTTGCCCGCGTGACCGTCAAGTAAGCCCTGATCGCTCAGTTCGCGCTGACTGGTCATCCAGTCTGATGCGTTGCATAAGAGAAGCCTCCCTTGCGGAGGCTTCTCTGTATGTACGATATAGGCGGGAAGCGCAGATAACAAAACCGGCATCAGGGGATGCCGGTTTTTTTATTGTTTTGCGGGATTAGTGGCCTTAGCGGGCCAGCTGGACGGTGGCGCGCGCGTTGGCCGGTTGCGGACGGCGCCTGGCTTTTGGTGCGCAGGCCACTTTCAGGCGCAGCCACTCGCGCCACAGCAGCCAGCAGAGCGGCAGGGTGAGCAGCAGCACGGTGGCGGGCTGGGCCATCAGTACGCCGTCACGCCCCCACTGTTGCGGCAGCAGGAAGATCAGCGGTAGCAGCAGCACGGTTTTGGCGATGGAGATGAGCAGCGCCTGACGGGTGCGGGCCATGGATTGCAGCAGCACGATGCCAAACATGATGATCCCCTCCAGCGGAATGGCGCCGAGGTTGAGGGTCAGGCTGCTGATGGCGGCGGCCAGCAGTTCGGGATCCTTGTCGCCGGTATAGAGCATGGCGACCTGTCCCGGCAGCAGTTGGATGGTGAGCCACACCAGCATGCCGTAGATAAAGGTGAACTTGAGCCCCATCTCCATCAGGTACTTGAGGTTGCGATGGCGCTTGGCCCCCGCCGCCTTGCTGATGAGCGGCTGAATGCCGAACGCCAGCCCCTGCAGAATGACGATAAAGACCGCTTCGGTGTAACCGGCCACGGTAAAGCCCGCCAGATCCTTCACATTGCC
Source organism: Aeromonas sp. QDB11 (assembly GCF_027705265.1). Classification (NCBI taxonomy): domain Bacteria; kingdom Pseudomonadati; phylum Pseudomonadota; class Gammaproteobacteria; order Aeromonadales; family Aeromonadaceae; genus Aeromonas; species Aeromonas sp. QDB11. The sequence goes on from NZ_JAPDBM010000005.1 coordinate 22,441, forward strand.
ATACACCATCAATTGGCTGTTGTGCAGCATCAGCAACAGGCCGAGGTTGAACTGGGCAATCAGGCTTGGCAGGCCGGTAAAGAGCAGGTTCGGCATGGCGGGGATATTGGGCACCAGATCCCGCCAGCTGAGGCGCAGCCGCGCCCAGGGGGTAAAGAAGTAGCCAAGGCCGATCAGGCTCACGGCGCCTTCTGCCATCAGGGTGGCTTGCGCGGTGCCGATCAATCCCAGCCCCAGCCGACCCACCATGATGTAGTTGAGGATGATGTTGAGCACGGCGCCGCTGCTCACCAGCACCATGGCCAGTTTCGGGCGGCCATCGTTGCGCAGCAGATAGGGGACCGCCAGATTGCTGGCCAGCAGCAGGGTGCCGCCGCCAATCCAGGTGAGGTAGTCACTCGCCTGTTTCCAGGTCTCGGTGCCCTGTTCAATCCCCAGCCCCAGCAGGATATCGGTGTGGGTGTAATAGAGCAGACCCGGCGCAATGATCCCGAGTCCGGCCAGCAGCCAGAGGGCGTTGACCAGTGCCTGACGGGCCAGCGTGTCGTTTTTCGCCCCTTGCTGGAAGGAGATGGCGGTGGCCGCCCCCATGCTGATCATGGCGGCCAGACCAATCAGCACCATGATGACCGGATAGACCAGATTGATCCCGGCGAGGCCAGCGGCACCGACATAGTGGCCGACGAAGATGCCGTCGACGAGGTAGTAGGCCCCCGAGACCAGCATGGCAAGAATGGAGGGGAGGGCATAAGCCCAGAAGCGACGGGTCATGGCCCGTTGCCGCAGTGTTAAATAGGCAGACATATCTGTTCTCTCGGGGAGCTCGAATATCGAACAGCTAGTCTAGATTAATACTTATTTGGTGATAATCAGGGTTTCACTTGATGAATTGCTGAGTGTCGCTCATTAATCCGGGATGTTGGTAGTGAGCCTTGAGCATGTCGATCAGGATGCGCAGGCCACTGCCCAGCTGGTGCCGACTGGGATAGAAGAGGTAGAAACCGGCAAAGGTGGGGCACCAGGGCTCCAGCACGGTGAGCAGTTTCCCCTCCGCGACCTTTTGACTCACCTCCTCTGCCAGACAGTAGGCCAGCCCCAGCCCCGCCTCGGCGGCACCGAGATAGAGTGCCGGGGTGCTGGTGGTGAGTGGCCCGGTCACCTCGATCTCCAGCATGTTGCCATCGGCGGCAAAGGCCCAGCGATAGTGATGGTGCGGGGTGAGGCGATAACCGATGCAGGCGTGGCGGCTCAGCTCGCTCGGGTGCTCCGGCGTACCGTGCTCGGCCAGATAGGCGGGGGAGCCCACCACCAGATAGCGCTGGGGCGAGCCAAGGGGAATCCCGATCATCTCCTTGGGCAGCAAGTCTCCGTAAAAGAGTGCCGCATCATACCCATCTTCAATCAGCCGGGGCATCAGCTCCTGCTCCACCACCTCCACCTGCATTCTGGGATAACGGCGTAGATAGTCGATCAGCACCGGAGCCAGCAGGCTGTCGATGGCGCCACGGGGGGCGCAGAGCTTGAGTCGACCCACCGGCTCGTCGCTGTTGCGGGCCAGCTCGCTGAGCGCCTCTTCCAGCGTATTGAGGGTGGGGAGCAGCTGCTTGAGCAGCCGCTGGCCCGCGTCGGTCGGCACCACGGCGCGGGTGCTGCGGTTGAGCAGCCGCACCCCCAGCCGCGCCTCCAGTCCTTTCAGGCTATGGCTGAGGGCCGAGGCGGAGACCCCGAGTTCGAGGGCGGCTTTGCTGAAACTGCGGTGGCGGGCGACGGCGGCAAACACCGCCAGTTCGGCGAGATCGGTACGGGTAATGGTCATCATCAATCAACAAAAAGGCGTGAATCCCAAGGGTACGCCATGGGCGTGCTGCACACAATCCGTGCGGAATGGATGGGTTGTTGCGTAAATGTAGCGGCTCGCAGGCCATTGATTCCAGTGAAACTAAGTTGAATTGTTAAAAAAAACTCACAATAAGGCGCTTCTAGTGTGATCTTGGTCGTCCGAAAGGCGACCCGAATCAAACTTTGGTTGATTAATTCAAAAAAACGCTGTGATTAATAGGGGCATTTAATTAAAGTCAGCCCATCAAGAGTGGTGCGCGTTAATCGGTTGTTAAGTGAGACGGGCGCCGACCCTCAGGGTCAAAATCTCGCACTGTTGTTTGTTGCGGTCTTGTTGTCACAAGGAGTGATGGCCAGGTTGCCGGGGTGCGAGAGGTTAATAACAAGGATGGACAGCAGGCGTTCCAGGGAGAGGGAACCGGGCCAAGGGCCCGAACAAACAAGAATCCCATTTTTCCTAGATGACAGGAACAACATATGTCTGACATGAATATTGCAGCTGATGGTCGTTTAGCCAGCAACACTTCCCGTGGCATCAACAAGGCCGATGTGGTCTGGATGCTGGGTCTGTACGGTACCGCGATCGGTGCCGGTGTGCTCTTCCTGCCAATCAACGCCGGTGTAGGTGGCCTGTGGCCGCTGGTTGCCATGTTGATCCTGGCCCTGCCGCTGACTTTCTTTGCTCACCGTGGTCTGGCCCGCTTCGTGCTGTCCGGCTCTACCCGTGATGGCGACATCACTGAAGTAGTAGAAGAGCACTTCGGCAAGACCGCAGGCAAATTCATCACCCTGCTCTACTTCTTTGCCATCTACCCGATCGTACTGATGTATTCAGTCGCCATCACCAACACCGTCGAGAGCGTGATTGTTCACCAGCTGGGCATGTCTGCACCTCCCCGTGCCGTCCTGTCACTGGCGCTGATCCTCGGTCTGATGGCAGTTGTTCGTCTGGGCGGCCAGGTTATCGTCAAAGCGATGAGCGTGCTGGTATTCCCGTTCGTGATCACCCTGATGGGCCTGGCGTTCTACCTGATCCCGCATTGGAATGGTGCCATCATCACTGAAGCTCCGGCTCTGTCCGACGCCTTCAACGGTGACTTCATCAAGACCCTGTGGCTGGCTATCCCGGTTATGGTGTTCTCCTTCAACCACTCCCCGATCATCTCCTCCTTCGCGGTGGATAACAAAGGTCGTTACGGTGAAGGTGCCGAGAAGAAGTGCAGCAACATCCTGCTGGGCGCTCACGTCATGATGGTAATGACCGTTATGTTCTTCGTATTCAGCTGCGTACTGAGCCTCTCCCCGGCTGACCTGGCTGCTGCCAAAGAACAGAACATCTCCATCCTGTCCTACCTGGCCAACCACTTCGACAACGCGGTTATCGCCACTGTGGCTCCGTTGATCGCCATGGTTGCCATCAGCAAATCCTTCCTGGGTCACTACCTGGGTGCGCAAGAAGGCATGAACGGCCTGATGGCCAAGGCGCTGCGTGAAAAGGGCAAGAACGTTGACACCAAGCAACTGAACAAAATCACTGCCGTGTTCATGATCCTGACCACCTGGGCCATCGCCACCATCAACCCGAGCATCCTCGGCATGATCGAAGACCTGGGCGGCCCGATCATCGCAATGCTGCTGTTCCTGATGCCGATGTACGCCATCGCCAAGGTTCCTGCCATGCGCAAATACGCTGGCAACATCAGCAACGGCTTCGTGACCCTGATTGGCCTGATCGCCATGTCCGGTATCATCTACAAGCTGATTGCCTGATAACTCCGGTTAATCCTTGTGAAAAAGCCGCCTCGTTCGAGGCGGCTTTTTTTATGGCCGGGATTCATGGCTGGGCGTTGTCGATATTCTCCGACTGCCAAAGGGCGTAACCCTTGCCGGAGGCCGTGGTGGCCAGGTCGATCTGCATCAGGTCATTGCCGATGACGAAGGTGCCGGTGTAGTGGGCACGCAGATCCTGCGCCAAATCCTTCACCGAGATCTGGCCGTTGAGGCCGATATGGCTGAACACGGTCAGCGCCGGTTTGGCTTCGTTCATTACCCGGGCCGCTTGCTCGGGGGAGGCGAGGTGACCGGCGATCGCCTTGTAGCCGGGGTTGGCCTTCATCCGGGCGGCGGAGGTCATGGAGACGCAGTGCACCAGCAGATCGGCCCCCTTGGCCTGCTTCACCACTTCGGGGCTGTAGCGGGTATCGCCAGAGAGCACCACGCTGTGGCCGTGGTAGTCGATGCGATAGCCGAACGATGGCTTGATGTTGACCCCGTGGTCGTTGTCAAAGGCGGTCACCTTGACCCCATCCTGGTCGTAGACCACCCCGGCGGTGACCTCGTGGCTATTGATCTCCACCCCGTCCAGCGGCGTTCCCTCATCTTTGACCCGGGTGGCGATGTCGGTGGCGTAGGCCTGCTGCAAGCCACGGGCGAGGGCGGTGATGCCTTTGGGGCCGTAGAGTTCCATTGGCGCGTGGCGCTGGCCATAGGCCGGTTGCAGCCAGCCGGTCAGCCAGAGATCCGCCAGCCCGTTGGTGTGGTCGGAGTGAAAGTGGGTGAGGAAGAAGGCGTTGACCCGGCCGATGGGGATATGCAGCTGCCACAGGCGAGTGGCGGAGTTGCGGCCAAAATCGAACACCAGCTTCTGGTTGCCCGCCTCGACGAGGGTGCTGTAGCCGCCGCGACTGATCTGGGGCACCGGGGTGCCGGTGCCGAGCAGGCTGACCCGGAAGATATCGGGCTGGGCCTTGCTCAGGGTTACGGTGGCAGGGGCGGGAGTCTGATCGTGGTCGTTGATAAAGCTGCTCTCGGCAGCCTGACTGACACCGGTGGCGAGCAGACCGACCAGTAGCGCGGCCAGATAGGTACTTTTCATGGAGAGTTATCCTGTGGGGAGGGAATGGCATCACTCTATTGGTAACTAAAAGATAGATAAATTGGCTAAAATCTATTTCTTAATAAACTTTTGGTTGTTAATAAGAGGCCTGGCAGCGGGCCGCATAGCCCTGAAAAGCGGGCAAAGGAGGGGTTTTGGACCGATTGACCAGTATGCGCATCTTCACCCGGGTGGTGGAGCTGGGTTCATACAGCGCGGTGGCGAGCGAGCAGGGGATCAGCCCCCAGATGGTGGGCAAGCATGTGCAGGGACTGGAGCAGTGGCTGGGGGGCAAGCTGTTTCACAAAACCACCCGCCAGCAAGCCCTCACCGAGCTGGGGCTGCTGTTTCTTGCCCGCTGCGAGCGGGTACTGGAGGAGCTGGCGCTGACCGAATCGCTCACCCAGAACCTGCTGACCGAGCCTGCCGGTCGACTGCGCATCGCCGCTCCCCTCAGCTTTGGTCACCACCGGCTGGTACCGCTGCTGCCTGCCTTCCTCGAGCGTTACCCCAAGCTGGATCTGGATCTGCAGCTTACCCCGCGCTGGGTCGATCTGGTGGAGGAAGGGTTCGACGCCGCCATCCGTACCCTGCGCCCGCAGGATGAGGCGCTCATTGCCCGCCCGCTGCTGACCCAGCACTACCGCCTCTGCGCGGCGCCAGACTACCTCAATCGCCACGGCGTGCCCCGTCATCCGGCCGATCTCGCCCGCCACCAGTGTCTGCATGGCAACTGGGGGGAGCACGAGCGTTGGCAGTTTGTCGGGGGCGATGGCCAGAGCGAGGAGGTGCGGGTCGCCTCGCGCCTGCGCATCAACCACTGGCCAGCGCTGCTGACGGCAGCGCTGGCAGGGGCCGGCATCACTTTGCAGCCAGCCGAACAGGTGCGTGACCATATCGTCGCGGGGCGTCTGCTGCCGCTGCTTGGCCGCTGCTTGGCCGCTATCAGAGCCCGGCCAAGACCCTCTACTTTATCTACCCGGCAGCGCGGCGGCAGGTGCTCAAGATCACCCTGCTGGGGGATTTTCTGGCCGAATCCCTGCAAGCTGAGTCCGAGCCTGAATAAAAGGCTGCATATTTTCGCCACCGCGCTTAACCATCGTACTTAACAAAGGGGCGGGACAGGCCTAACATGGCCCGACACTTGGCTATTAATCGGGACAAAGGGATATGTCTGCGTTGAAAAAGGATCTCGGGCTCTGGCAGGGGATGGGGCTGCTCGCCACTTCGCTGCTGGGCACCGGGATCTTCGTGGTGCCGGCGACCGCCGCCTCGCTGGCGGGCGGGGCCTCGCTGTGGGCCTGGTTGCTGCTGATTGCGCTGGTGCTGCCCATTGCCTTTACCTTCGCTCGCCTTGGCCGCCGCTATCCCCATGCGGGCGGCGCGCCGCACCTGATTGGCCTCGCCTTTGGCAACGGCGCCGAGCGCTTCTCCGCCTTCCTCTTTCTGGCGGTGTTACCGGTGGGGTTGCCCGCCGCCCTGATGATCGCCGCCGGTTTCTGGCACGCCCTGTTCGAGATGGGGGAGTGGACCCTGTGGGCCATCCAGCTGCTCACCCTGCTCGGGGTATTTTTGCTGGGGCTGCGCGGGGCGCGCTCCTCCGGCAACCTGCAACTGCTGATTGCGCTCGCCATTCTGGGGCTCACCCTGCTTATCTGGTTCAAGGGGGAAGTGAGCTGGCGCGACGCAGCCCGGCCCTTGCCGAGCGCGGACGAGTGGCCTGCCATGGCCACCGCGCTGGCAGTGATGTTCTGGTGTTTCGTCGGGCTCGAGGCCTTCGCCCACATGGGGGAGGAGTTCAAGCGGCCGGAGCGGGATTACCCCATCGCCCTGCTCGGCGGGGTGCTGCTGGCGGGGCTTATCTACTGGGTACACTCGCTGGTGGTGCTCAAATATGGCCTCTATGGCGATGAGGCGAAGAATGCCACTGCCATTCCCTCCCTGCTGGCGCTGCTGTTCGGCCCCACCGCCAAGTGGCTGGTGGCGGTGCTCGGTTACCTCTCCTGCTTTGCCAGCATCAACATCTACATTCAGGGCTTTGCGCGGCTGATCTGGAGCATGGCGCGGGAAGGCAAGCTGCCCCCCTCGCTTGCCGTGCTCACCGCGCGCGGCGCGCCGCTGCGGGCGCTCACTCTGGTGCTTGCCATCTGCCTGCTCTGCATCACCCTGATCATCTGGCTGCGACTGCCGCTCGATGAGCTGATCCGCTACGCCAACGGCAACTTCGTGCTGGTCTACCTGCTCTGTATGGCGGCGGGCTGGCGCCTGCTTGGTGGGGTCGGCAAGAGTCTGGCGGGGGTGAGCGTACTGCTGTGCGCCCTGGTGCTGGTGGCGCTCGCCACTCAGGTGCTCTATGCCGTCGTGCTGAGTCTGGCTTATGGCGGTTTCTCGTTGTGGCGGCGCAGACGCCGCCGCTCGGCGTCAGATGAGCGTGTTTGTGCCATCAAGTAACCCCGAAAAAAGCCCCGCAGTCTCCAAGTGCGGGGCTTTTTGTTGCAGGTCATAGGCTGGCGGGCAGGTCGCTGCGCAAGATGGCGTAGTGGCGCAGGGAGATGAAGCCATCCCCTTTGCGTTCGCACTCCCGCGCCGTGCCTTCATAGTAAAAGCCGGCCCGCTCGAGCAGGCGGGCGGAGGGGAGGTTGGGCTCCTCCACCACCGCCACCAGCCGGTGCAGCGCGCTGGTGCGGTAAGTAAGCGGCAGCCACAGCCGCAGCGCCGCACTCATCACCCCTTTGCCCCAATGCTCGGGATAGAGCCAGTAGCCCAGCTCGGCTCGCCCGTGAGTCGGGTCGGCATCGTTATAGCCGATGGCGCCGAGCGGCTCGCCCGTGTGCCGGTCGCGAACGAGGTGCCAGGCGCCGCGGCCGGTGCGGGTCAGCTCGGCATACCAGGCCATCTGGGCCTGGCACGCCGTCAGGCTGTCGTAGCTGACGCCGTAATAGGCGACGACCCGCGGATCCGACAGGCCGCGATAGATATGGGGCAGATCGGCATCCATCACAGGGTCTAGCTGGATGACGTCCCCTTGCAGTGTGTTCATTCTCTTCTCCTTTTGGGTGGCCAACGCTGGCCCCCCGTGTCAGTAAGCGGTTGTACAGAGGTATGGCGGTATGGATCAGCGATGGCTCAAGCCCAGCAAACCGGTTAGCTGCCGCAGTTCGTTACGCCACTGCTGTTGCAGGCGCGGAGTCTGGTGGCGCGGTTTGCGGGCCAGATCGGCGGTTAGCAGGGCGTCGAGCTCATACCAGCGTGCCAGCAGCATTTCTTCATCCTCCCCTTGGCAGGTAGATCGGAGGTGCGCGGCCGCTTGCGTATCGCTGGTCGGTTGCAGAGGCGAGACCTCGGCGTCCAGCAGCTCGGCATAGGCCCGCTCGGCGCTGTGAGCCTCCTGGATGCGCCCATCCCTGATCAGCCAGAAGCGGTTGCAGCTGCGCTCGATCAGCTCCCGGTCGTGGGAGACCAGCAGCACGCCCCCCGGGAAGGCTGCAATGGCGTCGGCCAGCTCCTCCTTGCCCGCCAGATCCAGGTGGTTGGTCGGCTCGTCGAGCCAGAGCATGTGGTGGCTGCCGAGCGACAGGGCGAGAAACAGCAGCCGTGCCCGCTCTCCCCCGCTCAAGGCACGCACCTGCTGGCTGTGACGGGCATAGGGGAAACCCGCCCGGATCAGCGCCTGACGCCGCGTGGTCTCCGGCAGAGGGGCCAGCGGGTAGAGGGCGTCGCTCAGGGTGGCGTCGTCAGACAGCTGCTGCAGGGACTGATCGTAATAGGCGATGCTGGCGCCGGGGTGGCAGTACCAGCCCGCTTGCGGGCTCTGCGCGGCCAGTTCGCGCCAGCACTGGCGAAGCAGGGAGGACTTGCCGGTGCCGTTGGCACCGAGCAGGGCGACCCTGTCCCCCGCCCGCAGCCAGAGCCCTTCGGCGCGCAGCAGCGGCGGCAATGCTGGCGCTGGTGATACGTCGAGGGTCTCCAGTCGCAGCAGGGTATCGGCAGGCAGGCTCACTCCGCGCAGCTCGAGCCGCCAGGGGGTCATCGCTGCCACTTGGCTCTGCTCCTCCTGCAGGCGGGCGATGCGCTTCTCCATGGACTTGGCCTGACGCACCAGCTTCTCGTTGTCATGCTCTCGCCCCCAGATGGCGAGGCGTTTGCTGCTGGCGCTCAGGCGGTCGATCTCTTTTTGCTCGTCAGCCCGGCGCAGGCGGGTCTGCTCATCCTCGGCGGCCAGCGCCGCCCGCGCCTGGCTGCAGGGCAGGGCGAAGCGGTGGAGCTGGCCACCCTGCAGGATCAGCGTCTGCTCGGTGACCCGGTCCAGCAGACGGCCATCGTGGGAGACCAGTACGAAGGCGCCGCGCCAGCCCAGCAGAAACTGCTCGAGCCAGAGCAGGGCGGGCAGATCCAGATGGTTGCTGGGCTCATCGAGCAGCAGCAGGTTGGGTTGGCGCAGCAAGGCGCGCCCGATCTGCAGCCGACTGTGCTGGCCGCCGCTCAGCGCACTGACCGGCAGTGCGCCCTGAGCCTCCAGCTGCAGCTCGGCCAGCAGCTTGTCCACCTGCCATTCGGCGGCGGAGTCGTTGGCCAAAGCGTCAAACAGCACAGCGCGGGTGCTGAGGGTTGAGAGCCCGGCGGGCAGTTGCTGGGCCACGAACTCGCAGCGGCAGGCTGCGGCTTGCACGATCCGGCCAGCCTGAGGCGTGCGCTCGCCCGCCAGCAGCGCCAGCAGGGTGCTCTTGCCGCAGCCGTTGGCGCCAATCAGGCCGAGCCTGTCGCCTGCGCGGATGCCGAGTTCGAGATTGTCAAATAACGGAAGGTGCCCCGCACTCATCTGCAGGGAATGGGTACTCATCAGGGTTGTCATGCTCTTGCTCTCTTAAATCGCGGGATCGAGGATCCCTGTCATCAGGAGCGCTGGCGACAACGGCAGAGTCGAGAAAGGTCTCGGTATGGGGGGAGTCGGCTTTGCTCGAACCCGCTATCGCAGCGCGATGGTATGCAGGCAAGAGCAGGCAAATGTGCCGAACAGGCGGGCCGAAATGATCGGGCACGCTTGGATAACCATGTTTTACCTCCTTGTGTTTCGTTATGGCACGGTGCAGCGATTATAAGAAGAGAGCCGGACCCAGTTCAACAATTCATCATGGTGGCGGGAGGTGTCATGGGAAGGTTGCCCATATGGGCCCGCTATTCTTTTATCCCTGGCCTCAAACCCCCAGTTGGATCAACTCAGCGGCGATTTATAGCCAAAAAAAGTGGGATCCAGCTCCCGTTTTGCTTAAAGTGCTCCTTTCCGATCCCGGTGGTCGGAATGCCCGCAAGGATGCCCTTCAGACGTAAACAGGATGGCCTGGCCAGACTGACTCACAGCGATATTCACTGTTCCGGTTCCCTTTTCTGCCGCGTCCCTGCTGGCAGCGCCCTGTTCCGTTCAGTCAGTCCGGGTCTTGCGTCACTCTCATCGTGCATTGTCTCCATCTGCAGCGAGTGAATCATGAGCGAATCGGTTTTTGAGATCCACGACTGAACCCTGAGCGTTGACGACAACATGTTGTGTCGTCCCGACCGCGAGGTCTACCTCGAACCCAGACTGGTCAATCTGTTGCGGTTTCTGGCGAGCAATGCTGGCACCGTGTTTGGCCGCGATACCCTGATCAACGAGGTGTGGGACGGCGCCGAGGTGACCGATCAGGTGGTGACCCAGTCCATCTTCGAACTGCGCAAGATCCTCAAAGATGGTCGCACCGATGCGACCGACTATATCGTCACCGTGCCCAAGCGCGGCTACAAGCTGGTGGCGCCGGTGCGGCCGCTGCAGGTAGTTTCCGTGGTGATGGCGGATGAGCAGCCCGCGGCCGCGGTCAATACCGCGCTCTCCGACAACCCGACCCTCTCCGATCTGAGCCCGCCCGCGGCTGATCACGATGATGATGCACAGCCCAATGTTGCCCCTTTTCCCGCCGGGCCGCTGACCCGCGCCATCTCCAACCATGCCAAGGATGCCCGCAGCCGCTGGAAGATGGTGAGTTTCGATATCTTCGTGGCCATCGTGCTGATCGCCATTGTCAGCATGCTCAGCTACCAGCACACCAGCCCTCAGGTACACACCATGCTGGATCCCAATCTGCTGGTGTTTCGCTTCCACTCCGGCATGGATGACAACAACGAGAACGTGCGTCTGGCCGATGGCATCACCCGCGCCCTGATGGGGGAGGTAGCGGTGGCCACGCCATTGCGGGTGCAGTATGGCGCCACCAATCTGATGGGGGGCATCCTGCCCGGCAAGGAGCTGAGCGTGCGGGTCACCCGCCAGCCCCGCGGCACCTATCTCGATCTGGAGTACCGCAATATCAACACCAACCGGGTGCTGTTCAGCCACCAATACCAGCTCAGCCGCCACAATGTGCACGGGGTGTTGCAGGCGAGCAGTCAGGATCTGCTGCGCGCCCTCGACCAGCCCGATGCCGAGCCGGGGATGGGCTGGCCCACCGACGATGCCTCGCTGATGGCGCTGATGGAGGCGCAGTACTACATCAACAGCCGGGATCCGGTCGCCCTCAAGCGGGGCATCGATCTGCTGGAGCAGGCGCTGATTGCCCATCCGGATCAGCCGCTGCTGCTGGCGGAGCGCTATCTGGCGGGCGAGGCGCTGGCCACCCTGGCGGGCAAATCCGAGAGCGAGCGGCTGCAGGGGATTGGCACCCATCTCGCCAGCGTGGTGCAAAACAGCGGCGCCCTGCCAGCCCGGGTGTGGGAGGCGTTGACCCTGCAGGCGATCCTCAACGGGCAGCAACAGCAGGCCAACTATCTGCTGGAGAAGGCGGCGAGTCGCGGCCGCTCGGTGCTCTACTACATACTGCAGGGCAAGCTGGCGGAGCTGGATGGTCGCCCCGAGGCGGCGGGTGATGCCTACAGTCAGGCCTTCCTGATGGAGGCGACCGAGCAGACCTATCTGCTCTGCCAGCAGCTCGGTTTCTACAGCAATATGGAGAGCCTCACCCCGGCCCTGTTCAATGCGCTGGGCCAGAGCAAGGTGAAGCTCTTCTAACTCCGCAGTGTTGGTTTCCCCCGGTCGGTGCGGTTGCCGCCCCCATCCACAGGCTGCCTTCGGGCAGCCTGTGCTGTTTCAATATCTCTCCATCCTGCTTGTTTGCCACCGGGGATAGCCAGTGTGGCGTTGTTGAGCTGTTGTGAGCATACAATGGGTTGGTGGAACGTAAATAGAGGTCTGCTATCCCATCGTGTTGTCTACTTGGCGGGGTGCATACCCCAGTCAATTTGCTTAAGTTTTAGTGTCTCTAGGTATTGAGCAATCCAGTTAATTTGTTTGATGAGCTTGGTTTTCAATGCGGTCTCTTTATCTATCTCGACAATCGTCTGATACCCATTCCAGCTATAAAATTTAGGGTTGAAGTTTCTCCCGACTACATCACGGCTTATGGCCTTGTGATAGTGGTTGAGATACTCGGTATAGAGAACGCCCTCATGTAAGACGAACAGCTTTGGCCATGTGTTGTGCTTCTTTTCCCCGTAGAAGAAGCGGATTTGGTCACTCATTCATTTCATCTCCCTAAATGGGGAAACATGATAGATAAGCGAAGCTGAATAGCGTTTGAATCCACATAAAGGCACTACCCATTCTGTATGAGAGAGCAACATGTTGAATTAACAATGTAACTGTTTTCATTGCTTGTTAGTTACAGCGCGTCGGTTTTGCTGCTGAACGTTGTCAGTGAGTCAGGTGTTGTTATTGCTGTGTTGATGGTCGAACAGAGGGGTGAGCCGCCATTCAGGGTCATGACCCAAAGGGCGTTCAGATGGTCGCAAGGGCAGGGGGCGTAATGGGAGCCGCTTTATCCCGGGTTTATCTGGCCAAAAATATCAAGGCGGCGAGATAAGGGGGTTATCAAGGGGCAAAAATGGGGCGGCCGGATATCAAGGTTTTATCAAGGTGACGGTGTGGCCTGATGTCAATTTACTGTTTTTAAATGGTTTTTAGCAAAAATACCGAGGCGGTGAAAAAAGTTGCCTCATATTTTTATCCGTTAGCTGGTCTTTATGTTTTCCGGGGATGAGAGGCCTAGTCTGTGCCCATTCTTTGGCGGGGCGTTCCGCCAAATGTGTATGTGACGACCCGACCTTTTATAGAACCGGAGATCTTATGTCCCTAGATACGAGCAAGAAGATTGGCCTTATCGCCTGTACAGGTGTGGTGGCCGGCAACATGATGGGGAGTGGCATCGCGCTGCTGCCTTCGGCACTGGCCACCATCGGCTCCATCTCTGTCTTTAGCTGGGCAATCTGTCTGGTAGGCGCCATGGGCCTCGCCTTCGTCTTCGCCCGCCTTGCTACCAAGAACCCGCAAGAGGGTGGCCCCATCGCTTACGCTGGCGAGATCTCTCCGGTGTTCGGTTTCCAGACCGGTGTGCTTTATTACCACGCCAACTGGATCGGTAACCTGGCCATCGCCATTACCGGCGTCTCCTACCTCTCGGTTTTCTTCCCCATTCTCAACAGCCCGATCCCGGCCGCCGCTGCCACTATCGCTGCCGTCTGGATCTTCACCTTCGTCAACCTGCTGGGCGGTAGCTGGGTGAGCCGACTCTGTACCCTGGGTCTGGTGCTGATCCTGCTGCCGGTTGTCGGTACTGCGGTGATGGGCTGGGGTCATTTTGATGCCACCGTCTACAGCCAGAACTGGAACACCACCAGCGGCAGCGACCTGCATGCGGTCATCAGCGCCGTGCTGATCTGCCTCTGGTCCTTCGTCGGTGTTGAATCCGCCGCCGTCTCTTCCGGCATGGTGAAGAACCCCAAGCGCACCGTACCGCTCGCCACCATGCTGGGTACCGGTATCGCGGGTGTTATCTACATCCTCTCTACCCAGGTGATCAGCGGCATGTTCCCGGCCGGTGAAGTGGCTGCCTCCGGTGCCCCGTTTGCCATGGCCTCCTCCGCCATCTTCGGTAGCTGGTCTGCGCCGTTTGTCTCTGCCTTTACTGCCCTGGCCTGCTTCACCTCGCTGGGCTCCTGGATGATGCTGGTGGGCGAGGCGGGCAAGCGTGCCGCCAACGACGGCAACTTCCCGAAAATCTACGGCGAAGTGGACAAGAACGGCGTGGCCAAGAAGGGTCTGATCCTCGGCTCCCTGAAGATGACTGCGCTGATGATCGGCCTGACCGCCTTCACCTCCCGGTCCGCTCACGCAGCCGATCTCTTCAACGTGCTGACCACAGATGCGGTGCTGCTGACCATGCTGCCCTACTTCTACTCCAGCATTAACCTCATTCGCTTCGAGGGCATGACCTCCCGCAGCATAGGCGCGATGATCTTCTCCGGTGTGGCCTGTGTCTTCTGTCTGGTGGCCCTGATGGGTGCCAAGGGTTCCAACCTCACCGCTACCTTCGTGGTGTCGCTCATCATCCTGATGTTCTACGCCAAAAAACAGGGTCTGCGTCAGCACGATGCCCTGCTGAGCGAACAGCCCAGCAACTGATTCCCCTTTTTATCTTCCGAGCGCTCTTCACTCACCATCCCTGATGGAGAGCGCCCCTTTACGTGTGGAGCATTACGATGAATATCATTGCCATCCTCAACCACCTGGGCGTTTTCTTTAAAGAAGAACCCATTCGCCAGCTGCAAGCCTCCCTCGAGCGCAAGGGTTTCGAGGTCGTTTATCCCGTCGACGTGGCCGATCTGCTGAAACTGATCGAGAAGAACCCCCGCGTTTGCGGCGCCATCTTCGACTGGGACAAATACTCCCTGGGCCTGTGCAAAGAGATCCACGATCGCAACGAGAAGCTGCCGATCTTCGCCTTCGCCAACGACCAGTCCACCCTGGACATTCACCTGACCGACCTGCGTCTGAACGTCCACTTCTTCGAGTACCGTCTCGGCATGGCCGACGACATCGCCCTCAAGATGGGTCAGGCCACTCAGGAGTATCAGGACGCCATCCTGCCGCCGTTCACCAAGGCGCTGTTCAAGTACGTGGAAGAGGGTAAATACACCTTCTGTACCCCGGGTCACATGGGCGGCACCGCCTTCCAGATGAGCCCGGCCGGCAGCATCTTCTATGACTTCTATGGCCCGAACGCGTTCAAGGCTGACGTCTCCATCTCCATGCCGGAGCTGGGTTCCCTGCTGGATCACTCGGGTCCGCACAAGGAAGCCGAAGAGTACATCGCCCGTACCTTCAACGCCGATCGCTCCTATATCGTTACCAACGGCACCTCCACTGCCAACAAGATCGTCGGCATGTACTCAGCGCCGGCCGGCAGCACTGTGCTGGTTGACCGCAACTGCCACAAGTCGCTCACTCACCTGATGATGATGAACGACGTGACGCCGATCTACTTCCGTCCGACCCGCAACGCCTACGGCATTCTGGGCGGTATCCCGCAGAGCGAATTCAGCCGTGAGACCATAGCTGCCAAGGTCGCTGCCACCCCGGGTGCCCAGGCTCCCCGTTATGCGGTGATCACCAACTCCACCTATGATGGCCTGCTCTACAACACCGGCTTCATCAAGGAGGCGCTGGATACCCCTTACATCCACTTTGACAGTGCCTGGGTGCCTTACACCAACTTCAGCCCGATCTATGAAGGCAAGTGCGGCATGAGCGGTGAAGCCATGCCGGGCAAGGTGTTCTACGAAACCCAGTCCACCCACAAACTGCTGGCGGCCTTCTCCCAGGCCTCGATGATCCACATCAAGGGTGACGTGGAGGAGGAGACCTTCAACGAAGCCTTCATGATGCACACCTCCACCTCGCCGCAGTACGGCATAGTGGCATCGACCGAGATCTCTGCCGCCATGATGCGTGGCAACACCGGCAAGCGGCTGATCAAGGACTCCATCGATCGCGCCGTCTCCTTCCGCAAAGAGATCAAGCGTCTGCGTGATCAGAGCGAAGGCTGGTTCTTCGATGTATGGCAGCCGGACAACATCGACACTGTCGAGTGCTGGAAGCTGGATCCGAAAGATGACTGGCACGGTTTCAACGGCATCGACGATGACCACATGTACCTCGACCCCATCAAGGTCACCCTGCTGACCCCGGGTATGGGTCGTGACGGCCAGCTGCTGGAGAAGGGTATCCCTGCTTCACTGGTCTCCAAGTTCCTGGACGAGCGCGGTATCGTGGTTGAGAAGACCGGCCCGTACAACATGCTGTTCCTCTTCTCCATCGGTATCGATCAGTCCAAGGCGATGCAGCTGCTGCGCGCCCTGACCGAGTTCAAGCGTGGCTATGACCTGAATCTGACCATCAAGAGCATCCTGCCGAGCCTCTATCGTGAAGACCCGAGCTTCTACGAAGGGATGCGCATTCAGGAGCTGGCGCAGCGGATTCATGACCTGACCAGCAAGTACCGTCTGCCGGAGCTGATGTTCAAGGCGTTTGACGTGCTGCCCGAAATGAAGATGACGCCACATGCTGCATGGCAGCAGGAGCTGGCTGGCAATCTGGAAGAGGTGCCGTTGCGTGACATGGTTGATCGCATCAGCGCCAACATGATCCTGCCGTACCCGCCGGGAGTACCGCTGGTACTGCCGGGTGAAATGGTGACCCAGGATTCTCTGCCGGTGCTCGAGTTCCTCGAGATGCTGTGCGAGATCGGTGCCCACTACCCGGGCTTCGAGACCGACATCCACGGCCTCTATCGTCAGGCCGATGGCAGCTACACCGTCAAGGTGCTGCGTTAATCGACAGTGACAACCATCGAAAGTGACAATCATCGAAAGTGACAACAACGGGCCGCAAGGCCCGTTTTTCCCTCCGGAATTCCTGTTCTTATTGCGTGAGTCGCCAACCATGAAGCGAGTGCTCTCCATTCAATCCCACGTAGTCTTTGGCTGTGCCGGCAACAGCGCCGCCGTTTTTCCCATGCGTCGCCTCGGGATCGAGGTGTGGCCGATGAACACGGTGCAGTTCTCCAACCACACCCAATACCGCGAAGGCTGGCAGGGGATGGTGATGCCCGGCGGCCATATCCGTCAGCTGGTGAACGGGCTGGCGGAGATCGGTGAGCTGGCACGGTGCGATGCGATCTTGAGCGGCTACCTCGGCTCGGCCGAACAGGGGGAGGAGATCCTGGCGGCGGTGGCCAGGCTCAAGGCGCTCAATCCGGCCGCCCTCTATTTTTGTGACCCCGTGATGGGTCACCCCGACAAGGGGTGCATAGTGGCACCCGGCGTCGCCGATTTTCTGAAACACCGGGCACTGGCCTGCGCCGATATGCTGGCCCCCAATCTGCTGGAGCTGGAACAGCTCACCGGCCGCGATATCCGCAATGTGCCGGATGCCATCGAGGCGTGCCAGCAGCTGCGGGCACAAGGGGTCAAGCTGGTGATGGTCAAGCATCTGGGCAAGGCTGGCTTTGCCATGGACCGCTTCGAGATGCTGCTGGTGTGCGAGGAGGGGACGTTTCACCTCTCCCGCCCGCTCTACCCTTTTGCCCGCCATCCTATCGGGGTGGGCGATCTGCTGAGCGCCACCATGCTGGCCAATCTGCTGGCCGGTTGCAGCCCGGTGGCGGCGTTCGAGCTTACCAACGCCAGCGTGGATGCGGTGCTGGCCCGGACCTGGCTGGCAGGAGCCTACGAGCTGCAACTGGTGGCGGCCCAGCACGAGATGGCGCTGCCGCAGGTCTCCATCCGGGCGACTCGTCTCTGATCTGCGAGATAGCAATGGGTTTATGGCGGGGAAGGGGACTAATCTGGTGACCAGTAGTGTCAACGTGAAGAGGCCACCGAAGCGAGCGGTTGATCTTCAGGGTGACAAGGCGGGAGTGACGGCCAGATAGCATTGACAGCCAACCCGCCATACTCATGTTTCCACGGTTGGAGAGATATCATGCATAGCTTCAATAGACGACTGCTCTTGGTGACAACGATCCTGACGCTGACCGGTTTTGCCGGTTTCGCAACCGGCCAGACATTGCTCCCGCTTAATGGACAAAACGCCGAGCAAATTAAATCTGATGATATGGCCTGCCAAAATCAGGCGACCAGTACGACCACTCCGGCGACTGAGCAGCCTCAGGGCGGGCGGCTCGCTGGCGCGGTGAAAGGGGGGCTCGTCGGGGCTGCCGCTGCGGAGGTGCGCGGTAACCAGTATGAGGCTTACGACAGGCTCGATGACGATGTGCAGCAGGAGTATCGACAGGAGAATGCCCGGGATGCGGCCGCAGTGGGGGCCGTGATAGGCGGTCGTCACCAACGAAAAGAGCGACGTGCCGAACAGGTGGCCGCACCCGTGGCGACCACCTCTTCACAGGCTTATATCAGTTGCATGCAGGGCAAGGGTTACAGCGTCACCCCATAAACGTCTGATGGCGTGATGCTGTCGGCAAGCTCAGGCCCCGCCGGGGCCTGAGTCACCGATTATTGCGTCAGTTCTAATGCCAAGGGGCTCAGTCCTGCGGGCTCCTGAGCGCCTTGATCACATCCTCTTTGGGTTCCAGCTCCTTGACCTGATTGAAGATCTCCAGCTCCCCCTGCGGGCTGACGGTGTAGGCATCGGCATCCTGATAGCTGCCGCTGCCGGCGCTTTCGATGATGACCACCAGCTCGGGCTGTTTGTCGCCATTCAAATCGACCAGCTTCAGCTCCCGGATAAAGCCGTTGCGGGCCATCACCTTGCCATCCAGAAACTCATCCAGTGGGAACTCGGCGTTCTGGCCCGAATAGAGTCGCACGTCATAGCTGCCGATGGAGGCGGGTTCACCGGCCCCCTGCGCCACCCGAATCACCTGCCCGGAGGGGAGGGTCAGTTGCTTGCTAAATCCCTCTTCGGCTTGTGTTTGTGCTTGTGCCGCCAGCGGCAGGGTCAGCAGCCCTGCGATTATCAATGCTCTGTTCATCTTGGAACCTCTTGCTGTCTGTTGAGCGCGGGCTCCCGGGGAGCCCGCCGTGATGCTGTTACCAGATCTTCACCCGCTTCTGGGGCGGCAGATAGAGCTTGTCTTCCGGCTGGATATTGAATGCCTCATAGAAGGCGGGAATGTTCGGCACCACGCCGTTGACCCGGTACTCGGGCGGCGAGTGGGGGTCGGAGCGCAGCAGCATCTGCATCAGCTCGGGGCGATACATCCCCTTCCACACCTGCGCCCAGCCGAGGAAGAAGCGCTGTTCGCCGGTAAAGCCATCCAGCACCGGCGCCTCCTTGCCATCGAGTGACAGCTCGTAGGCCTTGTGGGCGATGGTGAGACCGCCCAGATCGCCGATGTTCTCCCCCAGGGTGAACTGGCCGTTGACGAACTGGCCGTTGATGGGCTCGAAGCGGTTGTACTGGGCCACCAGACGGCTGGTACGGAAGCGGAACTCCTTGAGATCCTGCGGCGTCCACCAGTCGCGCATCATGCCGTCGCCGTCGGATTTGGCCCCCTGATCATCAAAACCGTGGCCCATCTCGTGGCCAATGACCCCGCCGATGGCGCCATAGTTGACCGCATCATCTGCCGTCATGTCGAAGAAGGGGGGCTGCAAAATGGCCGCCGGGAAGACGATCTCGTTGTTGCTCGGGTTGTAGTAGGCGTTCACCGTCTGGGGCGACATGTGCCACTCGTCCCGGTCCACCGGCTTGCCGAGGCGCGCCAGACTGTCTGCGTATTCAAAGGCTTGCGAGCGTTGCAGGTTGCCGACCAGATCATCCGGTTTGATGGCGATGGCGCTGTAATCCTTCCACTTGTCCGGATAGCCGATCTTGGGGCGGAACTTGGCCAGCTTCTCGAGCGCCTGCGCCTTGGTCTCCGGCGACATCCAGTCCAGCTCTTCAATGCTCTGGCGATAGGCGGTGCGCAGGTTCTCCACCAGCTGCTCCATCCGCTCCTTGGCCGCTGGCGGGAAGTAGCGGGCCACATAGAGCTGGCCGACCGCTTCGCCCAGATGATCGTTCAGAACCCCGAGCGCCCGCTCCCAGCTGGCGCGCTGCTTGGGTGTGCCGCTCAGGGTGGTGCCGTAGAAGGCGAAGTTGGCCCGGTCGGTCTCGCTGTCGAGATAGGGGGCGTAGTCGGTCAGCAGTTGCCACTTGAGGTAGGCCTGCCAGTCGGCGATGGGGGTCTGGGCCATCACCTGATCCAGCGCGCTCAGATAGGTCGGCTGGCCGATGATGAGCTCCAGCTGGCCAGCAATGCCCGCGGCGTTCAGATAGGCCTGCCAGTCGAGATGCGGGGCGAGCCGCGCCAGTTCGCTGGCGGGGCGCTTGTTGTAGTTCTTCTCCCGATCCCGCAGGGCCACGTTGTCCCACTGGATGGTGGCGAGCCGGGTTTCGAGGGCCAGAATCCGTTTGGCCTTGCCGCTCGGATCAGATTCGCCGAGGCGGCTCAGCATGGCGGCGATATGCTGCTGGTACTTCTGGCGCATCGCCTGACTGTCGGGATCCTGCTTGAGGTAGTAGTCCCGATCCGGCAGCCCCAAGCCCCCTTGGTAGAGGTAGACCGCATAGCGGTCGGGGGACTTGGCATCGGCGTCGATCCAGATGCCGAACGGTGCGCCGCCGCCCATGCGACCCGACTGGGCAAAGGCGCGGGCCAGCGCGGCCTGATCACCGATCCGATCGATATCGGCCAGCGCCGGTGCCAGCGGGGTGAGCCCCTTGGCGTCACGGCTTGCCTGATCCAGATAGCTGGCGTAGAGATCGCGGATCTGCTGGGTCGGCGTGCCGGTGGCAGCCTCCTGCTTGGCCAGCCCCTCGACCAGCACCCGCACATCGGCGAGGGATTTGTCCCGCAGCATGTAGAAGGCGCCATCGGCGGGGCGATCGTCGGGGATCTTGGCGGTGGCGAGCCACTTGCCATTGACGTAGCGGAAGAAGTCATCGCCGGGTTTGACCCGGGTGTCCATATTGGCCAGCGCCAGCCCGGAGTGTTTGGCGGATTCTTGCGGTGCCTGACTGCAGCCAGCCAGCAGGGCCAGTCCAATCAGGCCGGCCAGTAAGCTCTTCTTATTGTTCATCTTGTTTGATTCCAATTCGGGTTGTTTGCTTCCCTGCCCATCTTCCTTGCTCCAACCGGTTGTGCGACCGCCTTGCGGCCAGCCTGGTGGAGGGGGCGGGCGAGCCTCACTCTAGCAGCAGGGTTGCAGCTTGATAAGCCCGACTCTGCTAAGATCGGCCGGTCCGTTTTGGGGAAGCCTATGATTTCTCATCTTTATTCTCGCTTTTGTCTGACTATGCCAGCGCCGGAAGGTTCCACCGGTTTGCTGGTGGCCTTCAGTGGCGGTCTCGACTCCACCCTGCTGCTGGTGCTGGCGGCGCAGTATGCCCGCGAGCACGGCCTGCCACTTCGCGCCCTGCACGTGCACCACGGCCTCAGCCCCCATGCCGATGAGTGGGTCGCGCACTGTGAATCCGTGTGTCAGCAATTGGCGGTGGAGCTGCTGGTCGAGAGGGTGACTTTGACCCGTGGCAATGGCGAGAGTCTGGAGGCACAGGCCCGCACAGCCCGTTACCACCGGCTGACCGCCCGGATGCGAGAGGGGGAGTGGTTGCTCACCGCCCATCATCAGGACGATCAGCTGGAGACCCTGCTGCTGGCCCTCAAGCGCGGCGCCGGACTGCGCGGGCTGGCGGGCATCTTGCCAAGCCAGCCCTTTGCCGGCGGCCTGCTGCTGCGGCCGCTGCTCGATATCAGTCGCGCCGAGCTGGCCGAGGCGGCAGCGAGCCTCCCCTTTGGCTGGGTGGAGGATGAGAGCAATCAGGATGTGAGCTATGACCGCAATTTTTTGCGCCAGCAGTTGATCCCCCAGCTCAAGGCGCGCTGGCCCGCCATGGCCCAGACCGCGGCGCGCAGCATGGCCCTGTGCGCCGAGCAGGAGGCGCTGCTGGAGGAGCTGGCCGAGAGCGACTGGCAGCTGGCGGGCGAGGGGGAGGCGCTCCATATCGGCCCGCTGCACGCCCTCTCACCGACCCGGCGCAACAACCTGCTGCGCTACTGGATCCGCCGTCAGGGGGGCGAGATGCCATCCCGCGAGCAGCTTGCCCGGCTGTGGCAGGAGGTAGCGCTGGCGCGCGGCGATGCCAATCCCCAGCTCAACTGGGGGCGCCAGAGCTGCCGCCGTTTTCAGGAACGGCTCTATCTGGTGAGTCCTGACCTGCAACCCTGCCATCAGCATCTGTCGCTGATTGTGGGCGAGCCGCTGACCCTGCCGGACGGGCTGGGTGAGCTAGTGGTGCGCATGGCGGAGCACGGGGAGGGGCTGCTGCGTGTCCCTCGGCAAGATGAGCCACTTTCGGTGCGCTTTCAGGTGGCGCCGGGGATCCCCCTTAAACCGGTGGGACGGGGCGGCAGTCGGCGGATGAAGAAGCTGCTGCAGGAGTATGGCGTGCCCTCGTGGCAGCGGGGGCGCATCCCCATCCTCTACTATGGCGAGCAGGTGGCGGCGGTGGTGGGGCTCTTTGTCTGCGACGGTTTTATGGCACAGGGGGCCGGGCTGGTGTGCCACTGGCAGGGGAGCGGTGCGGCCCCCATCCTGCCCGAGCAGGATCTCGCCTGACTTGATATCTCTGTGAGCGGGGGCTAGCCCCAAAAAAAGAAGCTCCGGTCACATGGCGCGCATGTGCCGGAGCAAAGAAGAGTTCGGGATTATTCGAGAAGGCCGGCCTTGCCGGCTTTTTTACGGGCGTAGAGGTGACTGTCGGCTGCTTCATAGAGGCTCTGCACATCGACCCCGGATTGCCAGCTGGCGGCGCCAAGGCTGCAGCCGACCGAGAAGGTGCTGAGCTCCTTGTTGGTCATCAACATATGCTGCAGTCGCAGCCAGACCGGGCGCCACGCCTCGGGTTCGGCCGGTTGCAGCAGCAGGGCAAATTCATCCCCCCCGAGCCGGAAGGCTTGATCCGTACTGCGGATACACCCCTTGAGCAGCTGGGCGAAGCGGCTCAGCACCAGATCCCCCACCGGATGGCCCCAGGTGTCATTGATCTGCTTGAAGCGATCGAGATCCAGCAGCACCAGCACCAGACCGTGGGGCTCGCGGCTATGCTGCTCGATGGCGCGGCCGATGGCCTCGTCAAAGTAGGAGCGGTTGCCAAGGCCGGTCAGGTGATCGAGCCGGACCAGCTGATCCAGTTTTTCCAGCCGCAGATAGAGGGGCAGCAGCAGGCAGAGCAGCTGATGGTATTGCATCAGTACCCGTTGCTGGCTGCCGCTCAGCGGATGCTCCAGCTCGTAGTGGAGCTGGCCGAGCAACTGGCCGTGCTGGCCGCGCAGTTCGAACGGATAGTTGTGCAGGTTGAGGGTGGCCAGCGGCGGGTGCTGGATCAGCACATGGGGCTGGCCGCAATCGAGGTAGAGACCGTGGATCCTGACAATTCTTGCCGCACGATCGGCAAAAGTTGTCAGCAAACCGCCGAGATCGCTCTGCCCCAACAACTGCTCGAGCAACTGGTTGCGTTCAACGCTGGGCAACGGTGTGAGCCGCTCCATCTGGCGAACCCACTGCTCGATGCCATGGCTAAAGCCATTAAGTGACGACGTATTTTCCATGGTCTTCCACCTGTAACACCTGACTACTGTCTCCTCCCTGCAATTGGCATGCCCAATATATCTTTCCTGACCGCCAGTTCGGCTGACTAGACTTAAGTCGATAAAAGGAGAGGGAAATTTGTACACCGACCTGTTGATCCTGCTGTTCGCCGCCGTGCTGCTGGTGGCAACTTTCCGGCGCCTCGGCTTGCCGGTGATCCTCGCCTACCTGATTGCCGGCGTGTTGCTCGGCCCCCACGGGCTGGCGGTGATCACCGGCCAGTCGATCATGCAGACCATTGCCGAGCTCGGGATCGTCTTTCTGATGTTCTCGCTGGGGCTGGAGTTCTCCCTGCCGAAATTGCTGGCGATGCGCCGGTTGGTGCTGGGGGTAGGGATGTTGCAGGTGCTGCTCACGTCACTGCTCTTTTTCGCCATCGGCTGGTGGTGGGGGCTGGGTCTGGCCCAGTCGCTGGTGGTGGCGGGGACGCTGGCGCTCTCCTCCACGGCGGTGGTGATCAAGCAGCTCGGCGAGCAGAAGCAGCTCCATACCCGCCGGGCCCAGCTCGGGGTGAGCGTGCTGCTGTTTCAGGATCTGGCGGTGGTGCCCCTGCTGGTGATGATCCCGATCCTCGCCCAGCCGGAAGTACAGGGGAGCGCCCTGGCCGCCGAGATCGCCTGGGCCACCCTCAAGGGGTTGTTTGCCTTGCTCACCCTGCTGGCGGTGGGCAAGTGGTTGCTGCCGCTGCTGTTTCACGAGGTGGCGCGGGCCCGCTCCGATGAATTGTTTGTGCTGAGCGCCCTGTTGGTGGCGCTGCTCGCCGCGTTCATGACCCATTCGCTCGGGCTGTCGATGGCGTTGGGGGCGTTTCTGGCGGGGATGATGCTGGGGGAGTCCCACTACCGTCATCAGCTGGAAGTGGACATCAAGCCCTTTCGCGACGTGCTGATGGGGCTCTTTTTTATCACCATCGGCATGGCCATGGATTGGCAGCTGGTGGCGCGGGCATGGTGGCAGGTGCTGATCTGCGTGCTGTTGCTGGTGCTGTGCAAATCCCTGCTGGTGCTGCTGGCCGGGCGGCTGATGGGGGAGCGCAAGCGTGACAGCGTGGCCGCAGGCATCATGTTGAGTCAGGTCGGCGAGTTTGGCTTTGTGCTGCTGGCACTGGCGCTCCACCACGGCCTGCTGGATCAGCAGCAGGTCTCCCTGCTGATCGGCATCGGCATCATCTCTATTGCCATGACCCCCTGGCTGGTGACCCAGGCCCATTCGCTGGCCCGAAGCCTCACCGATCCGGCGCTGCTGACCCGCTCCGAGGTGGCCCAGTCAGGCCTGAGCAAAAACCAGCACGTCATCATCGCCGGTTTTGGTCGGGCCGGGCAGACCTGTGCCCGTTTTCTCAAGATCGAGGAGATCCCCTTTCTGGCCCTCGATCTGGACCCCGAGCGGGTGAGCGAGGCCAAGCAGGCAGGAGAGCAGGTGGCCTTCGGCGATGCCAGCCGCCGCGATATTCTGCTGGCCGCCGGGCTGTTGCGGGCGCGGCTGGTGATCATCACCTTCGATGATCGCAAGCGGGTGGAGGCGATGCTGGCGCTGATCCGCGCATTGGCGGGGGAGCTCAAGGTGCTGGTGCGTACCCGGGACGACAGTTTTCTGGAGCAGTACAAGCAGGCGGGGGCGTTTGAGGTGATCCCCGAATCCCAGGAGGGGGCCCTGATGCTGGTCTCTCACCTGCTGCTCAACTGCGATATTCCTCTCGGGCGAGTGATCCGCCGGATGGAGCACGAGCGCAGCAGCCAGTATCGCTTCTTGCACGGCTTCTACTGGGGGGATCAGAGCGCCAGCAATCTGGAGGCTGATCAGCTGCTTGAACGCCTCCATCCGCTGTTGCTGCACGATCAGGCGTGGGCGGTCGGCCATGAAGTGCGCGAGTTGCCGCTCGATGAGGTGCGGATCAAGGAGGTGCAGCGTGGGGATCTGAGTCTGGAGCCCAGACCCGAGCTGGTGCTGGCGGCTGGCGATCGGCTGATCCTGTTTGGTACCGTGGTGGCGATGGAGCAGGCGGAGCAGCGTCTGCTGGAGGGGCACTGAGTCCCCTCGCGCTCATCGATCACGCCCTCGTTTACTCCCGCTCTGTTGGTTGCCCCTCGATATCGAGAAAGGCGGCGACCCGCTCCCGCTCCTGGAGGGTATCCCGATAGCCCAGCTTGATCAGCTGCTGGCAGTAACCCGGATAGAACATCAAAAAGCTGGCCAGACTGCTGGTCTCATCCCCCTTCACGCCCAATACCCGCAACAGGCGGCGCAGTTGCAGTGGCAGCTTGCGCAGATAGGCCAGCGCCATGGTGTCGAGATCCTGACTCGGTTTCAGCACGCAGGTTTCCACCCGTTTCAGCTTCAGGCGGTTGCGCTCCCGCTCCGGGATCAGGTCCAGGGTCTGGTTGATGCGCCACAATCGCTCCAGATCGGAGTTGAGGGTGTCGGTAAAGACGGTATCGAGCAGATGGCTGGCGATATTGGAGCTGGTGAGGTGGCCGTGGTGATGAGTCGGTGCCGAGTGCTCGGGTGGATCCAGGGTGATCAGCAGGATCCGCTCCGCCCCCAGATGGATGGCGGGGCTGAGCGGGCTCAGCTGGTGGATGGAGCCGTCGCCGTAGAACTTCTCGCCGATCCGGGTGGCCGGAAAGACAAAGGGCAGCGCCGAGGAGGCGAGCAGATGTTCCGATGTAAGCACGGTGCGCACCCCGCGCCGTCTCGCCCGTTCCCACGGATGGTGCTCGGCCCGCCCCTGAAAGAAGGTGGTGGAGAGACCGTCATCGTAATCCGATGCCGTGATGGCCAGCGCCTCCAGACTGCCGTAGAGGATGTTGTCATCGATGCGGTGATAGTCGATAAGCTGATCCAGCAGGCGGTGCAGCGGCGCGTTGTCAAAGAGGTGAAAGGCGTGGTTGGTGTGGGGATTGATCAGCCCCGCCGAGCCTTCGTACATCAGCCGCCACAGTAGCCGACCGGGGTGAAAATCGAAGATGTGGTGGGTCTCGAAACGGCGCCAGACCCACTCCAGCTTGCGCACCCCCAGATGAAAGCAGGAGGCGTAGCAGGCCAGCGCGGTGACATTGATGGCCCCCGCCGAGGTGCCACACAGGATGGGAAAAGGGATGCCGAGATTGCGCGGGTAGAGCTCCGCAATCGCCTTGAGGGCGCCGACCTGATAGGCGGCGCGAGCACCGCCACCGGTGAGCAACAACGCTGTATTGGGTCTGGCCATATGCTGGCGCCTTATTGTTGGCCCGAGAGGGGCGTTCCCACTGACAAGTTAACTATAAGGCGCTGTATCAAATATAAAAACGGGCGCTCGCCCGTTTTTTTCATGGCCCCCGGTCAAAGAGCACGATGAGGATTTTCCGGCCGCGCCAGCTGATCGAAAGCGGCAAATACCGGGGCGCTGGCGAGGATGCGGCCGTGGCCCAGACCCCGGGTGCTCACCAGCCGGGTATGACCATCCTGACTGGCCCGCAGGGAGTCGTCGTGAGGGGCAAATCTGTCCTCCTCGTCGTGCACGATTATCGCCGCGCCGTTGCGGCTGGCGAGCCGACCCAGCGGATCGACCGTGCTCAAGGGGTGTTGGTACTCCTGTTCAATCTCCTTGACCACCGCATCGAACAACCGGATGGAGTAGCCGGAGCGCGCCACCATGCCGTAGAGCTGGGGCACATAGTCGAGCACCGGCGAAATCAACAGCAGCGGCAGGGCATCGATACCCGGCTGACGGCTGGATAGAGTGACGGCGCCCCCCATGCTGTGGGCGATGACCCCGTGCAGCGGGCCCACTTCGCTGGCCAACCTGGTCGCCAGCTCGTCGAAGGCGCGCACGAAGCGGGGCAGGTGGCCGGTGTTGCCTGCGCTCTGGCCGTGGGCCGGATGATCGTAGGCAATGGCGGTGAAACCCTGCGCGGCGATATGGCTCATCAGCGGATAGAACTGGCTGGCGCTGCCGGACCAGCCGTGCATCAGCAGCCACAGTGGCCCCTGACCGAGCCGATAGCTGATCAGCGTCCCTTCGCTGGTATGGACGGCCTGTTTCACCAGACCGGCAGGTTCGCTGCCATTCCGCTGGTTGCGCTGGGGGGTGAGCAGCAACTTGCTGGCGGTACGCTTGGCATGGCTGGGGGCTAATCTGTGGTGCAACCGGGTGCCGATCCCCAGCAGCCATTTGCTCGGGCTGAAGCGGCGGGTGTTGAAGTAGATCTTGCTGCTCATGGTCATCCTGTGGTTTTTATGTGCGAACGGTCGTGCTTTTTTATCGGTTTTTAAAAAGTCGTGTTGAACGGATGCCAAAACATCAGCGCCAGCTGCTCAGCAGAGCGTCCACTTCGGGCCAGAAGTGGCGGGCCGGATCCTGACACAGTTCGAGGTCGTTGAACACCTGATCCGCCAGATAGAGGCCATAGAGGCGGTAAACGGCGCGCCAGGGATCCATCTCCTGTCGCCACTCGCCTGCGGCCTGACCCTGCACCACCTGACGGGCCAGATAGTCGAGCCAGAAGCGCACCAGCTGACGGGCGGCTTGCTGCACCTGGCTCTCTTGCTCATGGCCATCCTGCGCCGAGGTCCAGGCGTCGAGGAACATGCAGCGACCGGCGAAGCAGTGGTTCCAAGCCTGCCAGGCGCGCAGCAGGGCGATCAGCTTGTCATGCTGGCTCTGGTGCTCCTGCTGGCGCACCGGCTGGATCACCCGCAGCCGGAACACCTCGGCGGCGTACTCCAGCACGGCGATCTGCAGATTGTCGCGGGATTGAAAGTGGGCAAACAGGCCGCTTTTCGACATCTCGCAGGCGCTGGCCAGCGAGCCTATGGTCAGGCTCTCCAGCCCTTGCTGGCTCGCCTGCTCAAAGGCAGTCTGCAAAATGTTTTCCCGGGTCAGGCGCCCCTTGCTCATCACTCTCTCCTCGTTGGCGCTGGCAGCATAAAGTACGATCGTGCTAATTGTCGAGCAACAAATAGCCAGCATGACTGGCTATGTCGTCTCGCTGCGCGCGGGTTTCAGCTCTCCTTGATATCGAGCTGTTGCAAGGCGATGACCGCCTGAGTGCGGTTTTTGACCCCGAGCTTGCGGAAGATGGCGGTGATATGGGCCTTGATGGTCGCTTCGGAGACGTTGAGTTCCCAAGCGATCTGTTTGTTGAGGCTACCATCACGCAGCATGATCAGCACCTTGTACTGCTGAGGGGTGAGGCTGGCCAGCTTGCTGGCGAAATCGGGCCCATCTTCCGATTCGGGATGAAGCGAGATGCCTTCTGGCACCCAGTTATCTCCCCCGATCACCGTATTGAGGGCGTTGACCAGCTCCTTCATCGGCACCGATTTGGGAATAAAGCCGAGCGCCCCGAGCCGCAGCACCTGCTGGATGATGGCCGCATCTTCCGAGGCGGAGACCACCACGATGGGCAGGTCGGGATACTGGCCGCGCAGGTGGGCCAGCCCCTCGAAGCCATTGGCTCCGGGCATCTTGAGATCGAGCAGCAACAGGTCCACCTCGGGGTGCTCGCCGAGCAGGCTGGTCAGGCTGTCGATGGAGTCCGCTTCCAGCAATTGAGCGTCGTTGATGGCCATGTGCACCGCTTGGTAAAGGGCGCCCCGAAACAGGGGGTGGTCATCTGCGATGACGATGGTAAATTGGCTGTCCATATTTCGGTTAATGGCTCACATTGTTGCTAACTGATTGTTTTGAAAAATCAAACTAGCATCGCTCACCAAGAGGGTCAAACCCGCCGGTGCGCAAATGTGAAGCGACCATCGGATGTGTTGCCATCAGGGCAGACCGATTGGTCGCAGGCAACTCATGCAGGAGGCAAGAGATGGGATCCTTGGTATTGACGGTGGGCACCGGCTCCACCTGGGCGATGCGGGCGGCACTGGTGCTCGCCATGAGCGGGCTGACGTGGCAGGAGCAGGTGTTCGATCTGGAGGATGCCAAGTCGCTGGCGCGACTCAAGCGGTTGGCACCGGCCGGTCTGGTGCCCTGGCTCGAACACGATGGCGTGCGGGTTCACGACTCGCTGGCCATCGCCGAATATGTTTACGAGCTCTGTCCCGACCGTCAGCTCTATCCGGTGTCACTGGCTGAGCGGGCACTGGCTCGCAGCCTCTGCGCCGAGCTGCACGCCGGATTTCGGCAGATCCGTTCTCTGCTCCCCTTTTTCCTTGGGGCGCCAACCCGTATCGATCCTCCGGTGGAGGCGGTCGGCGAGCTGGCCCGTTTGCAGGAGCTCTGGTCGCAGGCGCGGGGCCCCTTCTACTTTGGCGAGGCGGGCATTGTCGATGCCTTCTATGCGGTGATGGCCTATCGGCTGGCCAGCTACGGCATCCTGTTGCCCGGTCAGGCCGGAGTCTATCAGCAGGCGCTGCTGGCTTGGCCCCTGTGGCAGGAGACCCTGCTCAAGGCGCGGTTGCAGTGGCCGGTGGCGGCGCGCCAGTCACAGTGAGGCATGGCAGATGGATAAACGAGAGAGGGGAGCCAGTGGCTCCCCTCTCTGTTGCTGGTGAAGGTGGCTTCGGGGTTACTGCTGCCGACCGGCAAAGACCACGACTACCTTGTCATCCCCCTTCTCCCGTACGAAGGCGTAGGGAGCATCCGAGAGTTTCTGATGGCTGCCTGCAGCCACTGCCGGATGGGCGGCGCGGAACTGGCCCAGTTGCTGCCAGTGCGTGACCAGCTCAGCCTTGTCTCCGCTGGCCAGCTCCTGCCAGTTCATGTCGGAGCGCAATGCCTGATCGAACACGCCACCATCCTTGGCCAGCCCGCGGCCTGACTCATCGCCGTAGTAGAGCTGGATGCCGCCCGGCAGCAGCATAAAGCTGTTGGCGACTCTGCGTTGCAGCGGCACATCCTGATAGTCGCCGAAGAACAACTTGGTGTCGTGGGAGCTGATATAGCTCAGCACGT
Source organism: Aeromonas sp. QDB11 (assembly GCF_027705265.1). Lineage (NCBI taxonomy): Bacteria > Pseudomonadati > Pseudomonadota > Gammaproteobacteria > Aeromonadales > Aeromonadaceae > Aeromonas > Aeromonas sp. QDB11. The sequence continues at coordinate 52,557 of NZ_JAPDBM010000005.1, forward strand.
TGAACTCGGGATCCTGATTGATGCGGCTGGCGTAGCTGGCATAGGTGGGCTCGGCGCCCGCCATGCACTGGGCCTGGGGCAGGGCAAACTCGCGCTGATAGTCGAAGTTGATCAGCGAATCGAAGCCGTTCTGATACCAGAAATCCTTGGCGACCCCGTGATCCCACACCTCGCCCACCATGTAGAAGGGCAGAGCGTCGAGGGCCTTGTCCGGGTTGGCGGCCTTCCACTCCTTGAGCGCAGTGGTGCCCGCCTGTTTGAGCTTGGCCCATACCTCGGGCTCCAGATGTTTGACGGTGTCGGCTCGAAAACCGTCGATGCCAAAGCGGCGCACCCAGTCGGTGTGCCAGGCGATCAGGTAGTCGCTCACGGTAGCGTCGGGCAACGCCTTGGCCTTGGTATCTTTTTTCGCCGCCAGCAGCGGCGGCAGCCCTACCTGTTTGGTCGATTCAGTGAGAAAGTCCGGCAGCCCTGCCACCGAGCCGGTGACATCGTCGGTGCCGGGCTGCGGGTAGCCGGGCAGACCGGCACGCACCCAGTCACCACTCCACCACTTGTTCCACGCTGGCGATTGATAGTCGATGAACTGGTTGTAGCCATGCCAGTTGAGGCCGCCGCTCGGGCGCCACTGGTTCCAGACGGCCGGCAGCTTGCCGCTGTTCTGGGTCAGCTCGGTGAGCCCCAGATCCTGCAAGTCGGCGAGGGTAGCGTAACCGGCATGGTTCATCACCACGTCGAGGATGATCCGCATGCCGCGCTTGTGGGCCTCGTCCACCAGAGTTTTCAGGCTCTCTTCATCGCCATAGTTGGGATCGATCTTGGTGAAATCCAGTGCCCAGTAGCCGTGGTAGGCGTAGAAGGGGAAGTTGCCCTGCTCACCACCGCCGATAAAGCCGTGTACCTGCTCCACCATGGGGGTGATCCAGATGGCGTTCATGCCGAGGCTCTTGATGTAGTCGAGCTTGGCGGTCAGCCCCTTGAAGTCGCCGCCGTGCCAGGTGGCCACCTCGTCCTGACCATCCTTCTGGCGGCCGAAGCTGTGATCATTGGCGGGATCGCCGTTGTGGAAGCGGTCGGTCAGCAGGAAGTAGACGCTCGCCTGATCCCAGCTGAACGGCGCTGGTTTGGTTGCCTTGACCGGTTCGAGCAGCAGCAGGCCGCCGCTCTCCTTGCTCGGGGTCAGAGTGAGCTTGCCCTGTTTGACCACAGCCTCCTGTTTCGAGTAAGCATCCCGCAGTCGGGTGCCGTCGGGCCAGACCCCTTGCAGGGATACCGTGACCGGGCCGCCATCCCAGCTGATGCAGGGTTCTTGTGGTGGCTGGCGTTTGAACTCGCTCTTTTTGGTCGCCCGCAGCACCTTGAGGCTGGGGGTATCCGGGTTGAAGGTGAACTGATACTCCCCTGCCAGCATTACTCGCAGGGTAAAGCTCTGCTCCTTGCTGCATTTTTCCATCGGCTGGGCGGTGCCGAAGGGGAGTGGCTTGCTCTCGCTCGGGCCAAAGCTGGTGCCGCAACTGTTGCCTGCGTCGCTGATGCGGATCTGGTGGCTCCCCTTGGCAAGGGGATGGGTCAGCTCCACCGTGCCCTTGTCCAGCGCGATCGGGGTCGCTATCGGCTGACCATCCACATAGAGGTGAACCTCGGGGGCGGCCATCGCCTGTGGGGTGAACAGAGGGGCGGCCAGCAGGGCAAGCCAGAGAGAGGATAAGTTGGGAGCGCGACGCATAAGCCATTCCTTGAGCAGGGCAGTTCGGACAAGGGCCCATTCTAGGAGCAGCAAAGCGCGCCTTGGATCGGCAAAATGCCGATTTGTGACATCAGTTCAAATGGTTACGTTTTCAAGCCGAGGAAAGTGTGATGGGGGAGGAGGTGGGACGCACAGTCGATAAAGATAGCGGCTATAAAAAATGCCGGTCAGGTGACCGGCATTTGGTGTGTCAGGCATCGTCATCACATCAGACGGTGAAGAACTTGAAGTTGACGAAGGCCACCGCGATGAAGGAGGCAACCATGCCGCTGATGCAGAGCACCGCCGGGCGGATGGCGGGCCAGCGATGAGTCAGCAGAATGATGGCCAGCAGGGTCGGGTAGAGTCCGAACATGTAGCGCGGCATGGCGTTGAGGCCGGTCATCAGCGGAATGGTGCAGCAGATGAACATCAGGGTCGCCTCGGCCCAGCGCTTCTGGCTGAACAGGTAGCCGTTCAGACACCAGCCGAAGATCACCATGATGGAGAGGTAAGCCTTGCGACCGCCCAGCTCGAAACCGCTCAGCCACCAGTCCAGCGGGCTGTCCATATAGCGACCCCAGGCCACCTGAATGTGCTTGAAGGCCATCGCATCACCGGTCAGATGATAGAGGTAGAGCATGTAGGCAAACAGGCCGAACGGGATCATCCAGAGGGTGAACACCACCTTGAAGGCGCGCTCGGTGAAGCGGAAAAACTCCCGCCAGCCATAGGCTTGCAGTGCCAGGATCAGCACCGGGAACACCATCATCACCCCCAGGTTGCGGGTACCGGAGATACAAACCCCCAGCACGGCGACCATCAGCCACTGTTCCCGATAGGCGAACAGGAACATCCCCAGCATCAGCGCCATAAAGGTCGACTCGGTATAACCGGAGACGAAATAGGCAGAGAAAGGGGAGAAGGCGAGCAGCCAGACGCCGAAGCGGGCGGTATCGTCACCCAGCTTGAGCTGACGCAGCACCAGCAGCATCAGCGGCAGGCTGGCGAAGAAGGAGGCGTTGGCCACAATGATGAGGCCGATCAGGCTCTCGACATTGAACAGGTTGGAGATGGCACCGGAGACCATCGGGTAGAGCGGCATAAAGGCCCAGTTGGCCGCATTGCCCTTGCTCAACCAGCGCGGGTAGAGGTCGTAGCCGTTTTCGATGATGCGCTGGAACCAGACGCAGTCGAACTGGCAATAGGCCTGCAGCGGGCCGATATCGGGGGAGCCATAGAGCTGGACACCGAAGTAGCCCATGCCATACAGCGCTATCCGACTCAGCATGAAGGCGGCGATGATCATCAGCCAGTCACGGCCACTGATGCGCAGTGACGGGCGATAGGGCTGTGCAGCCCCGGTGAGCGGGGCAGTATTGGTCATATCATTCATCAGGCAAAAACCCAGACGCGAGAGAGAACGTAAGTGAGGACGGTAACGGTCAGGGTGGCGATGACCACCGGCAGCAGACCGGAGAGCCCCGCAAACAGCAGGCCGCTCAGGATCAGGTTACGCACCGCCAGCGAGAAGAGGGCGACCAGCAGAAACTTGCTGGCGGCTCCCTGCTTCTGGAAGGTGATGTAGCGGTGACCAAAGAAGGAGAACCAGAACGCGATGGCAAAGGCCAGCGTGGTAACCAGGTGCTCCGAGATGGTTGGCCAGGTATGAAACAGTGCGATGGAGGTGCCAAGGTCGACGAGGGTGGCCCCCCCGCCGACAAAACCGAAACGTACCAGCCGCCAGAATTCCTCGCGGGAGATCATTGCGGCGCTTGCTCCTGCTGCTCTTGGGGATTGCTTTCAGCGTTCTGCGGTTTGGCCGCATCCTGCTTGGCATACTGGCCATAGACCCCTTCAATGAGGTAGACCGGACGCTGTTTCACTTCCACGAACATGCGGCCGATGTACTCGCCGATGATGCCGAGCGACAACAGCTGGATACCGCCGAGGAACAGCACCACGGACATCAGGGAGGCGTAACCGGGCACGTCGATGCCGAAGAAGACCACCTGGGTCACGATCTTGAGGATATACAGGAAGGCGACGAAGGAGACGCCGACACCCACATAGCTCCAGACCCGCAGCGGCCAGCTGGAGAAGCTGAGCAGACCGTCGAGGGCGAAGTTCCACAGTTTCCAGTAGTTGAACTTGGTTTCACCGGCGTGACGGGCCGGGCGCTCGTAGGGGACGCCAACGGCACGGAAACCGGCCCAGGCAAACAGACCCTTCATGAAGCGGTTGCGCTCCGGCAGCAGCTTGATCGCTTCGACCACGCGACGGTCGATCAGGCGGAAGTCACCGGCGTTCTCCGGCAGCTTGGTGCTGGTGGAGAGGGCGTTGAAGAAGCGGTAGAAGCCACCGGCCGTCACGCGTTTCATCGGGGTATCGGCGCTGCGATCGACACGGATGCCGTAGACGGTGTCATAGTCACCGGTCTGCCACAGTTTGACGAATTCCAGGATCAGGGCGGGGGGATCTTGCAGATCCACGTCCATCGGCACGATGGCGTCCCCTTTGGCCTGATGTAGACCGGCGGTCAGGGCGGCTTCTTTACCGAAGTTGCGTGCCAGGTTGACCAAGGTCACGCGCGGGTCGCGGGCGATGGCCTGCTCAACCACTTCACGGGTGCGGTCACGGCTGCCATCGTTGACGAATACAATTTCAAGCTGGTCTTTCAGCGGGGCCAGTTCGTTGTCTATCGCGTTGATGAAGGCATCGATGCTCTCTTCCTCGTTGTAAACGGGAACGACCAGAGAGAGTCGAAAATCTGGATGCGACATAAGAACGTCCTTATTTGGGATAGTTGTTTTTATAAAATGGTATTCGGGGCAAGGATCATTGGGCTACGGTCAAACGTACCGACTGCACATTGATCGGGGTCGGGGCCGAGAGCGCCAGAAAATTGGGGTGCTTGGGGTCTGCCGTGAGCGAGTCACCGGGCAGACTGAGACGGATTTCGTTGATACCCGCCTTGGCCAGTTTCACCGTGGTGGTGAAGTCGTGACCCAGCGCCACCTTCAACAGGGCTCCGGCTTGCGGGCTGTTGATGCGGGCGTGTACGGTGAGCTGATCCGGATTGGCCGCCTGTTTGGGCAGCACGAAGTAGAGACCGCCCTGACCGCTGAGCAGGGTGCCTTCATCGCTCGGCTTCTTGGCCCAGCCTTCGCTGGAGAGGAAGCGGCTAGGCTTGGTCAGATTGAGCTCGTTACCCGGCTGATAGGTCATGCTGGAGTTGTGTTCCCAGAAGCGGGTTTTGCCTTCCAGATAATAGAGTTTGTAGGCCAGGCTCACGTTGGGGTGAGCAGCCAGATAGAGGGTGTAAAGATAAAAACCGCTTAACGCCAGAATGGCAGTCAAAAAACCGAACTTTTTGTACGTCATATCACTCTCTACGCCTGACAGAATTGGTAGGCCGATGTCGCGCATATGCTAATCCAATTGCAAAAAAAGCATAGTGGATCACAAAAAAATATTTGGTCACATATTAACCCTTTTTTCCCCCTGTTCCAAACGTTGCTGTTTGCTGGTCAAACAAGGCTGGCGGGGCGCAAGTCGCCAGTGGCAAAGGGCGCTCCGGCAGGGCGTTTGGCAGATAGAGATGCTTTGCTGCGTCATTTTCTAGCGGATGCGATAGTCAGCTGGCCTCTATCGCCATTTTGCAGGGGGCGATTTATGATGACTCACCTTTTCGTCAAGGATGACCTATGAAGTGGCTCTCGCTCTCTCTGCTGTTTGGATTATGGGCGCCAATGGCCTTTGCCAAGGCGCTTTGCCCCGAGCCCATTCAGGTCGGTTACGATAACTGGCCCCCCTACCATTACTATGAGTCCGACTCACCGCAACAGGTGCGCGGTTATGCCGTCGAGGTGCTGACGGCCGTGCTCACCGCCATGCATTGCAAGGTCAACTATGTGGAGCTGCCCTGGAAGCGGGTACTGCACGAGATGGCGTTCGGCGAGATAGATATGGCAATGGAGGCGAACATCAACGATGAGCGCGCCCGTTATGCCTGGTTTTCCGACGCCTATAACCCGGGACGCACCTTGCTGTGGGTCAGCAAGGGCAGCCACTATCCCGAGCAGGATCTGGCGAGCTGGCTGGCCAAGGGGTACTCCCTCGGCGTCACCAAAGAGTACTTTTATGGGGATGAGGTAATGTCGCTGCTCGGCCGTTATGCCAAGCAGGTGAGCGCGGTGAGCGACAAGCAGAATTACGAGAAGCTGGCCCGCGGGCGCATCGACGGTTTCCTTGGCGACATGCTGGCGACACCCAGCGCCCTTAACAAGGAGGGGCTGAGTAGTCAGTTTGTTGCTCATCCCATGGTGGTGTATGAATCGCCGAGCTTTTTCATGTTTAGCAAGCGCAGTTTTTCGCCGCAGTTCTTGCAACAATTCAACCAGAGGTTAGCCGCGTTCAAGGAGACGGATGCCTATGACATTATCTGGCAACGTTATGGCCCCGGGCGCTAGCAAAGTATTGGCCGTTCACGCATCATGAGCGGCCTGAGCATCGGGTCTGCCGGTCAGGCCTGACAGAGTGAACAAACCGTTTTGAGGTATTCATGGGGATGAAGTATTGGCTGGCTCTTGCCAATCTGGTGTGGCTGGGATGTTTGCCCGCCGGCGCGGTACATGCGACCGAAGCACAAGTAGTGGTGGCGGCCAGTGAAACCGGGCATGACTGGTATCAGGGCCGTCGGGCCGAACAGGCCCGTGTCGAGCTGGAGCAGCAGTTGCAAGAGGCTGTGCTGGCTCAGCTGCACCCCGATTTTTTCACCTTGTGGAAGCGCCTGCAGGCCGCCCCTGCCGCCAAGCGTGGCGCCATCTATGATGACATTTTTGCCAAGCTGAGCCGTTTCCAGCATGCCTGGCGGGGGATGGATCTGGTCTCTCGCGAGCAGATGAAGACCCTCAAGCTCGATTTGAATCGCCCTGTGGTGACCAAGCCCGGCAGTGGTGACCTGCTCACCCAGGTGAAATCCCTGCGCCCCCAGGTGGCGGAATACGAGGCGGTGCGGGCCAAAGTGCACAAGCTGCTGGCGATGCCGATGGCCAGCAAGTGGCCGACCCTTGATATGCCGACCCTGCGGGCCGGAGAGAGCGCCGCCGAGCTTGGCCAGATCCGCGCCATGCTCAACGAGCTGGGCGACAGTGCCCCGAGCCATGGTGATCTGATTTACGATGGCGATACCGAGCAGGCCATCAAACAGTTCCAGCGTCGTCACGGCCTCACCGCTGATGGCATCATCGGCCGTCAGACCCGTTCCTGGCTCAATACCGGCCCGCAAGTGCGCGCCAGCCTGCTGCTGCGCAACCTGTGGCGTCGTGATCTGGTGGATCAGCTTGCCGCTGGCCGCTACGTGCTGGTCAATATTCCCGACTACCGCCTGAGCGTGGTGGAGTCCGGCAACGAGGTGTTCACCAGCCGGGTCATCGTCGGCAAGGAGCAGCGGGCCACTCCCATTCTGGCCAGCGAAATTCGCTCCATCGTGCTCAACCCCTCCTGGCATGTGCCGCGCTCGATCCTGAGCAAGGACATTCTGCCCAAGCTGGGCCGTGATCCTGCCTATCTCAATCGCGAGCAGTTCGAGGTGATCGACAGCGAGGGCAACCCGGTGCAGTTCACCGAAGAGGGGTGGCATCAGGCGCTGGCTGCCGGTTTCCCCTATCGCCTGCGGCAAAAACCGGGTGATCACAATGCCCTGGGGCGCTACAAGTTCTACCTGCCCAACAATGACGCTATCTATCTGCACTCCACCCCGCGCAAGGCGCTGTTCGAGCAGGGGGCGCGCGCCTTCAGTTCGGGCTGCATCCGGGTGGAACATGCGGACGATCTGGCCGAGCTGTTGCTGGCCGATTCCCGCTATCAGCCGGACAAGGTGGCCAATATCCTCAAGGAGAGCCAGACCAAATGGTTGCCGCTCACCACGCCGATCCCGGTCTTTACCGTCTACTGGAGCAGCTGGATCGACGAAAATGGTCGCCAGCAACTGCGCAACGATATCTACGGATTTGATCGGGTCAGCTTCCAGAGCCGCCTGCTGTGATCCCAGCCACAGAGTGAAAAGCCCGGCCTGTGCCGGGCTTTTCTATGGGCGATTGAGGTTTGACAGGGCCCCCCGCCGGAGGGTAGTTTCAAGCGCCTGTATGACATTCACTCAGTGAGCTTATTCACCTTTTCGCTTGAATCTGCGATGGACGAACCCCTTATGCTGGAACAAGAGATAAGTCGACGTCGCCTGTTGTTGGGAGCCGGTTGCCTGCTGGGCAGCTCGCTGATCTCCTTCCCTGCACTGGCAAGCCGCAGTACCACCGGGCGTGAACTCAGTTTCTTCAATCTCAATACCGGCGAGCGGGTGCGCGCCAGCTATTGGGAGAACGGCCACTATCTGAGCGACGGATTGGCCGAGCTCAACCACATCTTCCGCGATTACCGGCGCAATGAAGTGTTCAACATCGACAAGAAGCTGTTTGATCAGCTGTTCCTGTTGCAGCACAAGCTGGGTCGGCGCAGCGAAATTCAGCTGATCTCCGGCTATCGCGCTCCGGCCACCAATCGCCAGAAGCGTCACAAGAGCCGCGGCGTGGCCAAGCACAGCTACCACACCCTGGGGCAGGCGGTGGATGTGCGGATCCCCGGCGTACAGCTGGCTCATCTGCGCAAGGCGGCCCTCAATCTCAAGGTGGGTGGCGTCGGCTACTATCCCCGTGACAACTTCGTTCACCTCGATACTGGCCCGGTTCGCAGCTGGTAAAGGGGTTGGCAAGCTGCCAAGCTCTTCCCACCAGTGAGGAGATAGCGATGAAAAAGATAGTGATTGGCGGCCTGATCGCCCTGTTGTTGACCGGTTGCAGCAAGCTCAACCGTGAAAATTACGACCAGTTGAAGATGGGGATGAGTTACGCCGAGGCCAGCACCATTCTGGGCAAGGCGGAGCGTTGTGATGATGCCTTGGGCACTACCAGCTGCCTCTGGGGCGGGGAAGGGAAGAACATCAAGATCCGCTTTATCGCCGACAAGGCGACCTTCTTCAGCTCGGAAGGGATTAACTGAGTTGCAGACCGTCCATGAAAAAAGCGCCGCTCGGGCGCTTTTTTGTTGCTCGCAATCCAACCTGCCTCGCCAGAAGCTGGCGTACTCAGTGGGTGGCGTACTGGTAGTTGAAGGTGGGCAATCCCCACTTGAAGCGAACCGCCAGCAGCCGCAGCACAAAGCCGATGCCGATGGCGCCGAAAGCCGCCCAGTCGTTGGGCAGGCCCTGATCCAGTGCCAGACAGTAGAGCGCGGCGGTGATCAGCGAAATGGCGGCATAGAGCTCGCGGCGAAACACCAGCGGAATGCGCTGGCAGAGCAGATCCCGCAGGACGCCGCCGAAGGCCCCCGTCACCACTGCCATGATGCAGGCAATACCGGCACCGTGGCCCATATCCAGCGCACGAGCCGCGCCGAAGATGGAGAAGACCACTAGCCCCAGCGCATCGAGCGCCATGAACAGCTTGCCGAGATAGCGCATCAGGGGGGCGGAAACCACCCCCGCCATCGCAGCGGCGGCAACCAGCAGCACATATTCCGGATGCTCAATCCAGAGCAGCGGATAGTGGCCCAGCAGCACATCGCGAATGGTACCGCCACCGATGGCCGTCGCCGAGGCGATGATCACCACCCCAAACAGATCCATCCGTCGCCGACCCGCGGCCAGCGCGCCGGTCATCCCTTCGGCCACCAGGCCCACCAAGAAGAGTGCATGTAACATGAGATATCCCAGGGAACGAGAAAGGCACGCATCCTACCAACTCGTGTCATATGGGACAAGCGTTCGAATACATGCATTAATTTAATTCATGCTAAATGCGAAAAAGGCACCGTTTCGGGTGCCTTTTTCTAATCAATGTTCAAGGATTAGCGGCCTAACTGCTGCTGCCGGTAGTGATCGACCCACATGGCGGTGGCGCCACAGATGGCAACCGGCATCACAAAGAGGTTCACCACCGGAATGGCGGAGAAGAGGGTGACCAGGGCGCCGAAGCTCAGGCACTTGCCACGGCGCTGCTTCAAGGCATCGCGCATGGTGATGAAGCTTATCTTGTGGTTGTCGAACGGATAGTCGATGTACTGGATCGCCATCATCCAGGCGCTGAACAGGAACCAGAGCACCGGCGCCAGGGTCTGGCCCACCACCGGGATCAGGAACAGGATCAGGCAGCCGATGGCCTTGGGCAGGTAATACTTCAGCTTGGTCCATTCGCGGCCGAAGGTGCGCGGCACATCCTTGACGATATCCAGCATGCCGCTGTCATTGGCGGGTTGGCCGGTGAGGATCTGCTCTACTTTCTCCGCCAGCAGGCCGTTGAAGGGGGCGGCTACCCAGTTGGCGACCGAGCTGAAGATAAAGGAGAACACCACCAGGATGGTGATGAGGGCGATGGGCCACAGCAGGTAATCCAGCCAGTCGAGCCAGGCGGGGATCTGCTGATGGAGCCAGGCGAACAGGCCGTCGAGCTGCAGCAGCAGGGCGTAGAAGGCCCCGGCGAACAGCACGAAGTTGACCAGCAGGGGGATCAGCACAAAGGTGCGGATGCCCGGTTGGCGAATAAGGGAAAACCCGCGCAGGAAGTAGTCTGCACCGCTGATTGAATCTTTGACCATATGGGGTGATTGGCTCATGTGAGCTCCATCTATGCATGGGAGAACTGCCAGCATATTACAAACAAGCCTTTGATTTGGTAAAGTCGCCGACTATTCCTTATTTCGTGCCGTGGCGACTGAAAATCGGGCATTGGATGGGGATGATGCCTGCATATTACAAACAAAGCCGGGTCTGGATTTGGTAAAATCCCCTGCCCGCCTCCTCTTTATTTAGCCACTGATACAGGTCGCCATGCGTCTGAAACTGATCAAACTCGCCGGCTTCAAGTCGTTCGTCGAGCCGACCCGCATCGAACTGTCGGCTGACATGACTGCCGTGGTGGGCCCCAATGGCTGTGGCAAATCCAACGTCATCGATGCGGTGCGCTGGGTGCTGGGGGAGAGCTCCGCCCGCCATCTGCGCGGCGAGAACATGACCGATGTCATCTTCAACGGCTCCATTAACCGCAGTGCGCACGGGCGCGCCTCGGTCGAGCTGGTGTTCGACAATCCCCACAACCGGGTGCCCGGCGAGTTCGGCCGCTTTACCGAGATCTCGGTGCGCCGCGAAGTGCTGCGTGACGGCACCAACCACTATCAAATCAACGGCCAGAAGTGCCGCCGCAAGGATGTCACCGACCTCTTCCTCGGCACCGGCCTTGGCCCCCGCAGCTACGCCATCATCGAGCAGGGCACCGTCAGCCGACTGGTGGAGTCACGCCCGGCCGACCTCAAACTCTTTATGGAAGAAGCGGCCGGGGTCTCCCGTTACAAGGAGCGGCGCCGCGAGACCGAGCAGCGCATTCGCCACACCCTGGAGAACCTGGAGCGGCTCGGCGATATTCGCGGCGAGCTGGGCTCGCGCCTTGACCACCTCAAAGCCCAGGCCGAGACCGCCGAGCGCTACAAACAGCTCAAGAGTCGTTCGCGCGCCGCCCGCGCCGAGCTGATTGGCTCCGAGTTGTGGGCGCTGGAGACGCGCCTTGGCGAGGCCAAAACCGAACTGGCGCAGGCCGAGCAGGCGCTGGCGGCGCTCGATGCCAAGCGCACCGCCGATGAGGGGCGCCACGTCACCCTGTCGGTCGCCAGACAAGAGGCGCAAGCCGAGCAGGCGAGCCGCCAGCAACAGATTTTTCTCGGCGGCCAGGCCATCGCCCGCCTCGAACAGCAACAGCTGCACCAGAGTGAACTGGGGCGTGACTGGCAGGCCCGTGCTCAGGCGCTGGGCGAGCGGATCGCTACCCGCAAGGCGCAGCTTGCCAGCCAGCAGGATCAGCTGGCCGAAGGGGTATTGCGCGCCGAGCAGGAGAGCGCCCGGCTGGAGCAGTGTGAGCAGTTGCTCACCGAGCAGCAGGAGGCCCGCCAGCAGGCCAGCGAGGGGCTGGAGCAGGCTCGCCTGCGCCAGCAGCAGTGGCAACAACAGTTGGCCGGGTTGCAGGGGCAGCTCAACCAGACCCGCACCCGCTTGGGTGGCCTGCAGGAGCTGCAAGCCAAGACCCGGCTGGCCCGTCTCAAGCTGGAAGATGAGCGAGCGGGCCCCCTCGGCGCAGAGGCCGACGATCTGCAACCGGCCCTCGATGATTTGAGCGGTCAGCTGGAGCTGACGCGGGCCGCCACTGGCGAGCTGACCGAGCAGCTGGCGCAGGCAGTCGATGCCCATGAACAACTCAAGCAGCAGCATGGCCAGCAGCTGAGCCTGCAGCGGGAGTTGGAGGCGCGGCTGGCGACCCTGGATCAGATCCTCGGGGAGCAGATGAAAGGGGCGACCCTGGCCGATCGGCTGCAGGTTGCCCCCGAGTGGGCAACGGCGCTCGATAAAGTGCTCGGCCGCTGGCTCATCGCGACCCCGGCGGACGAGTGCAATCTGGCGCAAGAGGGACTCTGGATTGGCCCGGCGCAACCGGCGGTTGCCGGTACCCTGGCGGCGCAACTGGGCGGCGAGCACATTCCCGCCTTTCTCAATGCCATCTGGCTGGTGGAGAGCCGGGAGGCGGCATTGGCCCGCCAGCCAAGCCTTGCGGCCGGTGAGTCGGTACTGACTCCTGCTGGCGACTGGCTGGGGCCAAACTGGGCAGATCTGGGGCAGGGCGCGGCGCTTGGCACCATGGCGCTGCTCGGTGAGCGTGAGCGGTTGCATACCGAGCAGGAGAAGGTTGCCGCGGGGCTGGCGCAGCTGAGTGAGCAACTTGTGGCTGCCGATGCCCGGCGTGCCCAGCTTGCCAGTGCGCAGGAGTTGTCGCAGCGAACCTTGCGCGAGCAAGAGCAGAAATGGCAACAACTGCGCGAAGCCTGGATCCTGCAACAGGGTCAGCGCCAGGAGCGGTTGCAGCGGCTCGGTCAGCTCGGCGAAGAGCTGATCCGGCTCGATCAGGAGCAGGCCGAAGAGGCACAGCGGCTGGCCAGCGCCCGTGAGCAACTGGAGCTCGATGAGGCGCGCCTTGCCGAGTTGCAGGAGCAGGGGGAGCCGCTGACACAAGCGCTGCAGGTCGCTCAGGATCAGCTGACCCGCTGCGAGCGGGCGGTCGACGAGGCCCGTGTGCGCCGCGAGCAGCAGCAAGCAGCCTGCCAGCGTTTGCAACTGGAGCTGGGCAATCTGCGCCAACTCATTACTCTGGGTGAAGAGGAACTGGCGAGGCTCGGACTGGAGCTGGCCGGGCTGAAAGGGCCGGATAGCGAGGCGGTGCCGGATCTGGCGCCCCTGCTGGCCGAGCAGCGCAATCTGGAGGCGCAGCAACTCGCCTGCCATCAACGGCTGACCGAGCTGGAGCGCCAATTGAGCGAGCTGGATCAGGCCAGAAGTGCCGATCACAAGCAGCTGGTCGTATTGCAGGAGAAGCTGGCAACCCTGCGCCTTGAGCGCGAACGCAACCTCACCCGTCGACAGGGACTGCACGAGCAGTTCGAAGAGCTGGGGGTGAGACTGGTGGATCTCGATCAGGCGGTGCTGATCGCCGCAGATCGCAGCAAGCTGCGCCAGGAGATCCAGACCCTGGAGGCGCAAGTGGAAGCGCTTGGCGCCATCAACCTGGCGGCGCTGGAGGAGTATGAAGAGGCGAAAACCCGGTCAACCTATCTCGAAAATCAGTGTCAGGATCTCGAGCAAGCACTGGAAACCTTGAGCCAAGCCATTAAAAGAATTGATAAAGAGACACAAATACGGTTCCGGGACACTTTCGATAAGGTCAACGAAGATTTAAAATCCCTGTTTCCAAAAGTGTTCGGTGGGGGCAGTGCCTGGCTTGAGTTGACCTCCGATGATCTTTTGGAGGCCGGAGTGAGCATCATGGCGAGACCTCCGGGTAAGAAGAATGCTACCATTGCCCTGCTTTCCGGGGGGGAGAAGGCGTTAACCGCGCTTGCGCTGGTTTTTGCCATCTTCAGACTCAACCCAGCACCTTTTTGTCTGCTGGATGAGGTGGATGCACCGCTCGATGAAGTGAACGTCGGTCGCTTCTGTTCTCTTGTCAAAGAGATGTCGAGCACAGTACAGTTCGTTTACATCAGTCATAATAAGGTCTCCATGGAGATGGCTGAGCAGCTGGTTGGCGTCACGATGCAAGAGCCCGGGGTTTCTCGCATTGTGTCGGTCGATATCGGTGAAGCCGTCGCTTTGGCTGAGCAAAACTAGAAAGAGAAGCAGCTAATGCAGGAATTGCGTTACATCTTGGTTGCCCTGGGCGGTATTGCTATTGCGGCATTGCTCATTCACGGGTTGTGGAGCAACAGAAAAAATCGTCAGGCACCGATCAAAGAGAAACCGATTGGACGGATGGACTCCAAGTCGCGGGATCGTGACAACGACGCCTTCGACAGCGATGGCATCGGCCAGGTGCGCGTGGTCAGTGGTGGCCGTCGTGCCGAGCCCAAGCTGCGTAGCGAAGAGAGCCGCCAGCCGGAACTCGCTCGTCGCCCCGCCGTCCCTGCCTTTGATGATGAAGATGACGAGGACGATCTGCCGCCGCCCGTAGTGCGCAAGCCTGCTGCCCGTCCGGTTCCGCCGCCTCCTGTCTATGAAGAAGAGGAAGCGTTCGACGAACCGCAGCCCGAGGAGATCGACGAGGCACCTGCCGCACCGGTGCGCAAGCCTGCACAGGTCAATCGTCGTACCCCGGTCTACCGTTCCCGTGCCCAGCGCGAGCCCATGATGCAGTCGTTGGACGACGAGCCGCTGGTCGAGCCCGCCTACGCGACCGCCCCGACCTTCGGTGCCCGTGCCGAGACAGCTCGTACCGCTGACACCGTTCGTGCCGAGCCGGTGCGCGCTCCCGAGCCGGAATATCAGCCGCAGCCCCGTCATGTGGCCCCCGAGCCTGTTTATGAAGAGCCGGTCTATGTGGCACCTGCTCCGGTGGTTGAAGAGCCGCGCATGGCGCCCCAACCGGTCGAGAAGATCTGGCAGGATGTCTATGTCATCAACCTGATGGGCCGTCCGGGTCACGACTTGCAAGGTGCAACCCTGCTCTCGTCCCTGATGGCGCTGGGCTTCAAGTTTGGCGAGATGGATATTTTCCACCGTCACGAAGATCCCAACGGCAAGGGTGAAGTGCTCTTCTCCATGATCAACATGGTCAAGCCGGGCACCTTCAACCCGTACCGGATGGAACAGTTCACCACACCGGGTGTTTCCCTGTTCATGCAGTTGCCGCTGCGCAGCAACGCCGCGTTTGCCTTCGAGGACATGCTGCAGGCTGCCGATCAGCTGGCCAGCGATCTCGATGCCATGCTGACAGATATGGATCGCAGCCCGTTGAGCGACGAGACCATTGCCCGTTACCGTCACGAGCTGGCTGCCTACGAGGCCAGTCGCGACTAATACGCCATGCGGGTCGAGTGAAGAAAAAGTGCGGTACCCTGGTACCGCATTTTTGTTTCTACCCCGGCCGGATGTTCAATCACACTTCGAGACTTTTTCATGAGCGACACCCTCTCCCGCCACCGTCAATTGTGTGAACTGCTTACCGAATATGGTCATCAGTACTATGTACTGGATAACCCCACAGTGCCGGATGCCGAATACGATCGCCTGATGCGCGAACTGATTGCGCTGGAAGCCGAGCACCCCGAGCTGAAAACCCCGGCGTCCCCCAGCGTGCGGGTCGGCGGCCAGCCGCTGACGGCGTTCAGTCAGGTGCGCCACGAGATCCCAATGCTCAGTCTGGATAACGTCTTTAGCAGCGAAGAGCTGCAGGCGTTCGAACAGCGGATGAGCGATCGCCTCAAGCGTGAGGTGCGTTTCACCTTCTGCTGCGAGCCCAAGCTCGATGGTCTGGCGGTGAGCCTGCTCTATGTTGATGGCCAGCTGGTGCAGGCGGCCACCCGTGGCGATGGCACCACCGGTGAGGAGATCACCGAGAACGTGCGCACCATCAAGGCCATTCCGCTCGCCCTGCGTGGCACCGGCTGGCCTGCCCGGCTTGAGGTGCGTGGCGAAGTCTTTATGCCCAAAGCCGGTTTCGAGGCGATGAACGCCAGGGCATTGGCCGCGGGCGAGAAGGTATTCGTCAACCCGCGCAACGCCGCCGCAGGCAGCCTGCGTCAGCTCGATTCACGCATCACCGCCAGCCGTCCTCTGAGCTTTTATGCCTATGGCGTGGGGGTGGGGGGCGAGCAGTTGGGTGATTCCCACTTTGGTCGCCTTCATCAGCTCAAGGAGTGGGGGCTGCCGCTCAGTCCCGAGGTGAAGCTCAAAGAGGGTGCCGCCGGTTGTCAGGCGTTCCACGACGACATTCTGGCTCGTCGTGGCGAGCTCCCTTACGAGATCGACGGCGTGGTCTACAAGGTGGATGCCATCGCCCTGCAGGAAGAGCTGGGCTTTGTGGCCCGCGCGCCGCGCTGGGCGACCGCTCACAAGTTCCCGGCTCAGGAGGAGATGACGGAGCTTGAAAATGTCGAGTTTCAGGTCGGCCGCACCGGCGCCGTGACTCCGGTAGCCAAGCTTAAACCGGTGTTTGTCGGCGGCGTCACCGTCTCCAACGCCACCTTGCACAATGCTGACGAGATTGAGCGCCTCGGTGTGATGATCGGCGATACCGTGATCGTGCGTCGGGCCGGTGACGTGATCCCGCAGATCGTCGCCGTGGTGGAGGCGCAGCGCCCAAGCGATGCCCGTGCGATCCTCTTTCCGACCGAGTGTCCGGTCTGTGGCTCTGCGGTCGAGCGGCTGGAAGGGGAGGCGGTTGCCCGCTGCTCCGGTGGCCTGTTCTGCGAGGCGCAGCGCAAGGAGGCGATCAAGCACTTCGCCGCCCGTCGCGCCATGGATGTGGATGGCCTTGGCGACAAGATAGTCGAGCAACTGGTGGACAAGGGACTGGTGAAGACCCCCGCCGACCTGTTCAGCCTCAACGCCATTCAGCTGGCCGGTCTTGAGCGGATGGGGCAAAAATCGGCCCTCAATCTGGTGGCTGCCATCGATGCGGCCCGCAGCACCACCCTGCCGCGCTTCCTGTTTGCCTTGGGGATCCGCGAAGTCGGGGAGGCGACCGCCTTGAACCTCGCCAACCACTTCCTCACGCTGGATGCCTTGCGCGCCGCCTCGGTGGAGCAACTGCTGACAGTCGCCGATGTGGGCGAGGTGGTGGCCAAGCATGTTTACTACTTCCTGCGTCAGCCGCACAACGTGGAGGTGCTGGAGGCCCTGCTTGCAGCCGGTATCCACTGGCCGGCCATCGAGAAGAAGGAAGCAAGCGATCAGCCTTTTGCCGGCAAGACCTTCGTGCTGACCGGTACGCTGACTACTTTGTCGCGCAACGATGCCAAGGCGGCGCTGCAGGCGCTGGGTGCCAAGGTGGCGGGGTCGGTATCTGCCAAGACCGATGTGCTGGTTGCGGGGGAAGCAGCGGGTTCCAAGCTGACCAAGGCGCAGGAGCTCGGCATCACCATCTGGACCGAAGAGGAGCTGCAACGGGCGTTGCAGGGCTGAATAGCCCTCACCAAGCCTGCTAACAGCAGCACCCGATAAAAGAGAACCCGGCATGGCCGGGTTCTCTTTTTGTTGTAGGGCAGTCACTCACTCGCGCCAGAGGATCTTGTGGCGCCATTTGTCGGGCACGGTGAGCTGCCAGCGGGCCAGTTCGCTCTTGCTGAAGACATACTCGCCGCGCAGGGCCGCGCGCGGGGAGAGGGTGCGGGGCAGGGTGCCTGCCAGTATGGTGTTGATCAGGGAAGCGGCTTGCAGCCCCTGATCGTGGCCGTCCAGCACCAGCCCGCCGATGGCCATACCCTTGCCGACGGTAAACTCCCAAAAGCAGAAAACGGGTACCGGACTGTTGGCACTGGTCCACTCCAGCACTGTCTGTTCGCTCACATGCTTGCCCTGCTCGTCGATGAGCGTGTGGTAGAGGCCGAGGAAGATCGCCTGATAGCCACTCTTCCTGGCGTTGAGCACCGCCTCCTGCCACAGGCCGTAGTCACCAAGCAACTGGCTGTTGACCCGGGTCTTGCCGACCCGCAGTTCGGTCTGGGTCTTGAATTCATCCTCGATGGCGGTGAGCGCCACGTTGCTGGAATCAAACAGCACCAGCGCTTTGTCGAGTCTCCCCATCAGCTGGCTCATCTCGCTGATGTTGCGTTTGAGCAGTGGCCGCTCCAGCACGCCGGTGATCTTGGGGTGGCCGACAAAGCCCTTGAGGCGCGGGTTCTCGTTCATGCCGAGAAACACCACCGGGGTGCCCAGCGAAGCGATCTCGTTGGCCAGATAGTTGATGGCATTGTCATCGCCCAGCACCACCAGATCCGGTTTGCTCTTGAGATAGAAGGCGATGGCCTGCTGGGCAATGTCGTCAAACTCCTCCCGCGGGTGACGCTTGGTATCCATATAGAAGTGGGAGATCTTGTGTTCCCCCTGCAAACCATTGAGCAGCCCTTCGTTGTAGCTTTGGTCCCACAGGTATTCGGGATGGTAGCTGCTGATCACCAGAATGTGGGCGGCCCGGAGCGGCAGGGCGAGGGTGGCAAGCAGTAGCAACAGCAGGGAGGTGCGCATGGGTTATCCCTTGTCGAGCGGAAGAGTGTACTTACTCAGTATGGGTGGTTTTGGTTGGCGCTGTCATCTCGAAACCGGTGTGGTGGGGGGCGATTTTTTTTCGGCTGGGCGGATCGGACGCCAGCCCGCACCACGCTTGAGATTGGATTTGATTGGGGCTTTTTATGGTTGGTCGTGAACTGTCCCGCTCGCTGAAAAACCTGTTCTGGATCAAGAAATGAGGCTGCGCTTTGGTGCCTAATAGACACCACATATAGGGATGCATTCGTTTTTAATCCCTATATGTTGTGTTATTAAGCTGTGTATAAGCTGTTCCCTTCCTATCTTCAGCCCAGGCTTGTCAAGCCTCGGCTGAATTTATTTGCGTCCAGGACGAGATGCCGGGAGGGGGGCCCAACAAGGGTGAGCCAGAGGCAAATGCCTGGCCTTTTAACGGGGAAAATCCATGAAACCGGTTGTGATCAAACGTGACGGATGTCGCGCACCATTCAATGCCCAGCTGATTGCAGAGGCGGTCAGCCGAGCGGCGGAAGCGGTCAATCAGGCCAATCCGGCGCTGGCACTGCGTATTTCAAGCGCGGTCAGCCAGGAGCTGGAAGGGCGTGGTGAAGTTGATATCCACGAGATCCAGAACCGGGTTGAAAACCACCTGATGGCTTCCGACGACAAGGCCATCGCCCGTGCCTATATCGAATATCGCCACGACAGGGATCAGGCTCGCGAGGCGCGTGGCCGTCTGGCGCAGGAGATCCGTGGTCTGGTCGAGCAGACCAATGCCGCCCTGCTCAACGAGAACGCCAACAAAGACTCCAAGGTGATCCCGACCCAGCGCGACCTGCTGGCCGGTATCGTCGCCAAGCACTATGCCACCAGCCACATGCTGCCCCGTGATGTGGTTCAGGCTCACGAGAGTGGTGATCTGCACTTCCACGATCTCGACTACTCCCCCTTCTTCCCGATGTTCAACTGCATGTTGATCGATCTGAAGGGGATGCTGACCCACGGTTTCAAGATGGGCAATGCAGAGATCGATACCCCGAAATCGATCAGCACCGCCACCGCCGTAACCGCCCAGATCATCGCCCAGGTGGCGAGCCACATCTATGGCGGCACCACTATCAACCGCATCGACGAAGTGCTGGCACCCTATGTGACTATCAGCTGGCAGAAGCACCGTGAAGTGGCCGAAGAGTGGGGCATTGCCAATGTGGAAGCCTACGCCATGGCTCGCACCGAGAAAGAGTGCTACGACGCCTTCCAGTCGCTGGAGTACGAAGTCAATACCCTGCACACCGCCAACGGCCAGACGCCGTTCGTCACCTTCGGCTTTGGTCTGGGGGACAGTTGGGAGTCGCGGATGATCCAGCGCGCCATCCTCAGCAATCGCATCGCTGGCCTTGGCAAGAACAAGAAGACCGCCGTGTTCCCGAAACTGGTGTTCGCCATCAAGGATGGCCTCAACCACAAGCAGGGCGATCCCAACTACGACATCAAACAGCTGGCGCTGGAGTGTGCCTCCAAGCGGATGTATCCGGACATCCTCAACTACGACCAGGTAGTGAAGGTGACCGGCTCCTTCAAGACCCCTATGGGTTGCCGCTCCTTCCTCGGTGCCTACGAGGAGAATGGCGAGCTGATCCACGAAGGTCGCAACAACCTGGGTGTGGTGAGCCTCAACCTGCCGCGCATCGCGCTGAAATCCCGTGATGAAGCGGATTTCTGGGATCGTCTGGATGCCTCCCTGCGGGTCGCCAAGAAGGCGCTGATGTACCGCATCAGCCGTCTGGACGGGGTGAAGGCACGGGTTGCACCGATCCTCTATATGGAAGGGGCCTGCGGCGTGCGCTTGAAGGCGGACGACAACGTCAGCGAGATCTTCAAGAACGGTCGTGCCTCCATTTCCCTCGGTTATATCGGGGTTCACGAGACCATCAACGCGCTGTTTGGTGACAAGGTGCACCTGTTTGACAGCGCCGAGCTGCAACAGAAGGCCATCGCCATCATCGCCCGTCTCAAGGCGGCCATCGACGAGTGGAAGGATGAGACTGGCTACGGTTTCAGCCTCTACTCCACCCCGAGCGAGAACCTCTGCACCCGTTTCTGCCGCATCGATGCCAAGGAGTTTGGCGTGGTATCCGGCGTGACCGACAAGGGTTACTACACCAACAGCTTCCACCTCGATGTGGAGAAGCAGGTCAACCCGTACGACAAGCTGGACTTCGAGGCGCCCTATCCGCCCATCGCCAGCGGCGGCTTCATCTGCTACGGCGAGTACCCCAATATCCAGCACAACCTGGAAGCGCTGGAGAACGTCTGGGATTACAGCTATGACAAGGTGCCCTACTACGGCACCAACACCCCCATCGACGAGTGCTACGACTGCGGCTTCACCGGCGAGTTCGAGTGTACCTCCAAGGGCTTTACCTGCCCGCGCTGCGGTAACCACGACCCCGCCAAGGTGTCGGTGACCCGCCGTGTCTGCGGCTACCTCGGCAGCCCGGATGCGCGCCCCTTCAATGCGGGCAAGCAGGAAGAAGTGAAGCGCCGCGTCAAACATATGTAAGCGCACAAGCGATGAAGAGCTGGCCCCTGACTCAAGGGGCCATTTTCATTGGAGGGCGGCAGTCATGCCGTATTCCCGTGAACGAGGCAGGAAACAAGTGATGCACTACCACCAATACTACCCGGTCGATGTGATCAACGGCCCCGGCACCCGCGCCACCCTGTTTGTCTCCGGTTGCGAGCACCAGTGCCCAGGTTGCTACAACCAGAGCACCTGGCGGCTCGATGGCGGCAAGCCGTTCGATCAGGCGATGAGCGATCGCGTCATTAGCGACCTCAACGACAGCCGGATCAAACGGCGAGGTCTGTCGCTCTCCGGCGGCGATCCGCTCCACCCGGCCAACGTACCCCACGTGCTGGCGCTGGTGAAACGGGTGCGCACCGAGTGTCCGGGCAAGGATATCTGGTGCTGGACCGGCTATTTGCTCGGCGAGCTCTCAGATGCCCAGCGCGAGCTGGTGGCCCTGCTGGATGTGCTGGTGGATGGCAAGTTTGAAAAGGAGCTGGCAGACCCGGGCCTGCTGTGGCGTGGCAGCAGCAATCAGCAGATCCACGACCTTAACGCCTGGCGTAATGCGGATGAGCGGATCCCCTGTCTGGTTTGCAGTTGAAGTCGGGGATGTTTATGGTTAGCCCATTCCAATCCTGACGACATTTTTGAAGAGGAGAGCCGAGATGAACAATCTGCTCAAGATCCTGCTGGCCATTTTTCTGCCCCCGGTGTGCGCTTTTATTCAGGTGGGTTTTAGCCTGCACTTTCTAATCAACATCGTGCTAACCCTGATGGGCGGTCTGCCGGGCATGGTGCATGCGCTCTGGCTGGTGGTGAGCGACAAGCGCGGCTGATGCCAGCGGCTGGTTAGTGAGCTCATTGACGATAAAAGGGCCAACCTCTCGGGGTTGGCCCTTTTGTTCATGTTCATACGAATACTTTTTCGTTAGGATGGGTGACTGACCAAGGGGGTGCGTGTTGAGTGCCCCGCAGTCCGGCAACAAGCACCGGCAGAGAACAAGGAGCGTTACATGAAGTGGAAAGTCGCAGTATGGTCAGGTCTGGCAGTGACACTGTTGCTGGGGTGCTCATCCCGTCAGGAGGTGGCGCACGAACGCGCTCCGATCGCTATCCCTCTCGAGCAGTTGTCCAGCTACTGGGTTCAGGAGACGCAGTGGTCATGGCTTGGCAATGACGAGCCCGCCCTGCCAGCTAAACCGGTCAAGGGGTATGTGGAAGTACGCTATCAAATCGACGCCAGCGGCACGCCGGTCAAACCGGAAGTGGTGGCGGCCGAGCCCCCCGGCGAGCTGGAGCAGAGCGCACTGGCGACCCTTTCGCGGATCCGCTACAGCCCGGCAGAGGGTAACCCGGATGCCATTCCGGTCGAGGTGATCAACCGCTTCGAGATCGAGATCAACTGATCCCCCGCCACTCTGATGCCAGAGAAACAGAGACCCCGGCCAGGCCGGGGTCACGTTTATTGTTGTTTGCAGTCGTTGTAGGCGGTCTGCCACTCGCCAGCCTGATCCCGCAGCTCGACAAAGCCCTCATCCCCCTTGTTCCACCAGACGGCCTCGTGCTCGTCTGTATAGCGGGCGCCGGAGGCCGAAATGGCCTGGGGCAGGGTGTAATCCTTGCCATCCGGCAGCGACAGCTTGATAAAGCTGAGGCTCTCGTCGGAGAGTGAGAAGTAGCGCACCTGCACCTTCTTGCCCTGCTCGCACTGGTAACTGACCGGTTCGCCACCGGTGACGGAGAGGGTATTGCCCTGATTGCAGCCGGCGAGCAGGCCGAGAGCCAGCGCACCAGCGGCCATCATATGTACTTTATTCATGATTACAGCTCCATTGGTGTCATACGGGCGTGAGCCTAACAGGTTGCCGTTATTGTGCAATCAGCGTGGCCATTCGGTGCGTCGCTGGCTGTCCGGCATACCGTCGCGGGGGTGAGGGGAGGGGCTCGGTGTTAGCAAGGCATCAGCCATCAGTGCAAGCCGAGTCGGGTTTCAAACTGGCGGATCAGAGTCTCATAGGTGCCGTTGTTCTTGATCTTCTGCAGTCCCTGCTCGAACTGTTTGGCCAGCGCCTCCCCTTGCGGATGGTGGCGGGAGAAGGCGAGCCAGAAGCCATCGGTGGAGAGTTTGCCAACCTTGACCACCTTGCCGGTCAGCTGCTTCTGCTGGATCTTCAGGTAGCCCGGCATGCCGTTCATCAGGATGTAGTCAACCCGACCGCGCACCAGCATCTCGAGGATCTGCGCATCAGATTTGGCCTGAAAGCGGGTGATCCTGGGGTTTTCCATAAAATCGGTAGGGTAGGTGTAGCCGAGCGTGATTCCCACCCGCTTGCCTTCCAGCGAGGTGAGCTTGAGATCCCGTTGTGGTTCGCTGGCGAGGGCGAAGATGGCGAGATCCTCCTCGAACATGGGGGTATCGTGCCAATGATACTGGTAGCGGTTCTCTTCGGTGATGGTGGCGTTGAAGCACCCCGCAAGTTTGCCGCTTTTCGCATCGTGCATGCAGCGGGCGAAGGGGAGGGTGCGAAACACAATCTCGATCCCTTCGGCGGCGAACACCGCCTTGACCAGCTCCGGCGCCAGCCCGCGAGGCTGGCCGCCCTCCTTGTCGCGCTCGCAATAGGGAGCCCAGTCATCCTCGGCGCCAATGATCAGCGGGGCGGCCCCGAGCGAACTGGTGGCCAGCAGCACCAGACAAACCAGCCATTTTTTTAACCACGGAACCATAGGTACACCTCATCGACAGCAGCCTTACAAGCATAGCCACACTTCTGCGCTGATCCGTGGCGGCAGGAGGACGGCAAACAAGAGAGACAAAAAAACGCCCCGGCAGGCGACGGGGCGAAAGAGAGCTCATCCATGGGCAGACAACAGTGTTTACAACAGGAAATCAGTAACCGAAGCGGGTTGCCTCGAAGCGGTTGAGCAACCGGTGGATGAGGTAGCAGGCCAGCAGGGTGGCTACGATGGCAAACAGGATGCTGCTGACCCGGTAGAGGGCGCTGAACACCAGATCGTTGCCCGGGGTGAGGTACTGGCCAAACAGGATGCCGAGGGTGGTGAGGGCGCCAAAGCCGACCCCCGAGCCGCCTGCCTCCTTGACGTGGGCATGGCTGAACAGCATGGCGCCGAGCCACAGCAGTGGAGCGACAAGCAGCAGTTGCCCTGACCAGTCATAGAGCACCAGCTGGCCGAGCAGGCCAAAGGTGACCCCCAGCAAGGTGCCCATCGCCCGTTTGCGGGCATAACTGAGGGCGCCGTTCCAGTGCATGGGGAACAGCACCAGCAGGGTGGTGGCCTGGGCCGACATGGAATCACGCAGATCAAACAGCTGAAAGGTCAGGAACGACAGGGTGGCCACGGTGGCCCCCAGCAGCGCCTCGTGGCGCATCCGGTGCGGCGCCTTGGGGGCGGGGGCCGGTTTCGGTCGTACCTCCAGGTCGGGGATCAGCGCCGTCATCAGATAGGCGATCAGCACCGACAGGATGTTCGCCCAGATATTATTGAAAATCAGATCGTTAAGATCGGTCTGTGGATAGCTGGCAAAGTGCAGCATGATGCTGAGGCTCAGCACCCCGTTGGCCCCGAACAGAAACAGGCTGCCGCGCGACATGGCAGCGAAGCGGTAGAGAAACAGCAGAAAGGCGATGGGGGTCATCAGCACCGGATGGCTGCCAAACAGCCCCCCCAGCAACCCGACTTCCACACCACAGACCACCGCCGAAGCGATAAGCTGGCGGGCGGCATGGCCATTCATCACCGGCACCATCCCCAGCAGCAGCACCGGGGTGACCGTGTAGAAGACCCCGTAACCCCAGCCAAACAGCTTGCAGAGCAGAAAGCCCGTGGTGCAGCCAAAGGCGATACGCAAACACTGACGCAGCTCGTTGCCGGTAAGGGGCCGATGCCAGAGGTGCGCGGCGTGATGAGCAGGCACGGTATTGGTAGCGACGGAGGTCGCTACGGGATTAGTAGATACCTGATTAATAGACATAATGCAGCAGGCTGAGCAGGTGGATCTGGCCCCGAGCCAGCATGGCGGTCAGGGCATTGTCCGGCAGCAGTTGCACCGTGGCCCGCGCCCCGGCTGGCAGATGGTCGGGTAACTGCTCCAGCTCGAGGTGCAGCCGCATCCGCTGGGCATCCCGAACCCAGCGATCCGACTCTACCGGCGCCGCCAGCCGACCGTTGGCATCAAACTGACCGGCACTCACCCCGGCATCCAGACTGCTCACCCGGGCAGGATAGAGCTGGCCCGGCTCGCCATCGAAGGCGACCAGTGCGCGGGTTTGCTCACCGACATGGCGCAGGCTCTTCTCGCGAAAATCGGCGATCACATCGACCTGCTCCGACACCAGCGCCAGCAGCGGGCTGCCCGCGCTGGCGATACTGCCCGGTTTGAGCTGCAGGTTGGTGATGGTGCCATCCTGATCCGCATGAACCCGGCTATAGGCGAGCGCCAGCTCCGCTTGCGCCAGCTTGTTGCGGGCTTGGCGCAGCAACAGATTGTCGTCACCGGTCACGCCACGGCTGGCCTTGATCTGGGCCAGTTTGGCCTGACTGGCGCGCAGGTTGGCCTGAGCGCTGCGCAGGGCGCTGTCCGCCTCATCTTTTTGTTGCACTGAGACCATGTGGCGCTGGAACAGCGCATCGGTCCGCTCCGCATCCCGCCATTTCTGGCTGGCCAGCGTCTCTTTGGCGCTGATATCGGCGGCGGCAGCGGTCAGTTCGGCATCCAGTTCACGGTTCTGTTGTTCGGCCTGAGCCAAGGCCAAACGGGCCTGCTCTACCGCCAGAGCGAAGGGTTCGGGATCCAGGGTAAACAGCAGGTCCCCTTTCTTGACTTGCTGGTTGTTGTGAACGGCAACCTCGACCACCTTGCCGCTCACTTGCGGGGCAAGCTTGGTGACCACCCGGGTCGCCATCGCCTGCGGTGTGAGGGGCATCAGCAGATCGGCTACCAGAAAATAGGCGAAGAGGGCGGCAAAGCCTGCCATGGACCATTTGATCCAGCGGGTAAATTGTTGATCCGGTGTCATCTTATTCTCTCTCTGTGCTGGCATCGGGAGGGCTTGTATCGCCTCCTGCCTGTCGGTCGTGGTGCTGTTCAATCTTGCTGAGGGCGTTGGCCGAGATCCGCTGCACCGTGGCTTCAAACAGTTGCAGGGTCTGTTCGTCGATGCCCCCCAGCAGCTCGCGGCGGATATTCATGATGCGGTCGGCGATCTGATCGAGCAGAGTCTGGCCAGCCGGGGTCACGCAGACGATACGGGCGCGCTTGTCCTGACTGCAGCAGTGGCGCTCAATCAGCCCCTGCTCTTCCAGCTGGCCCAGAGTGCGCATCAGGGAGGCGAGCTCTATCTCGAGGGCTTCGGCCAGGGTCTTCTGGCTGACATGGTTCCCCATGCGGGAGAGTTTCCACAGTGCGGTCCAGCGGGGATGGGTGAGGCCAAGGGGAGCCAACTCCAGATCGGCGGCAGTACGCCATAGCCGGTGCATCCGCGCTATCTGCTCGGCGAGCGACAGCTCGCGCAACCTTTCCAGATCCGTCATCTTTTCATCCTCAATGTACTTAGCCTGCTAAGCATCTTACTTATTTAGCAGGCTAAGTAAATAGTGTGATGGCGATCGTGTTTCTGGTCGGATCTTTCGTCGGGGTCGGATGAGTAGCATTCGGGCCGCTGATATTGTTTGCTGCACTGATCCACTCGGGGCTCTTTTACCGCTCCGGATAGGATGCCGTGAATGGAGGATATTAGGCGGATATTTTCATGAAATTTTCAGGTCCGGCGAGCGGCGCTTTTTTTATCCGCTAATATTGATGGGGTTATAAAACAAGGGGGAAACGGGTTGTGGATGGATATGACAGTGGATGTGTGTATCTGGCAATTGAAACTCTGTTGAGTGACGGGGAATATGGTGCAGAGTCACATCATGGCGTGAATCGGGATGGCGCTGTCAGAAGTGCCGATATCAGTCATGATTTTGACCCCGCCAATATTCCATTATTGTTGGCAGAATAGACCTGACCGTGTGTGATCCTTGTGAGTTCAAGCCAGTGCCCTGGTATTCGCTGGCTTGACTCATCACAATATCAACGCTCTTCCTTGCGCCTCTTCTCTCGCTATTTCTCATCTCTCTGGCTGCACAAATGTGCGTGCAATCCCTGATGCCGCCTGCCGTGACGACTGCGTTATCGGGATGACATTGCCCGCTGATTATCACTCACAGGATCTGTGAGGATAAATGGTCGCAGGGTTTGTCATCTGGCTCTGTTATTTCCCCAAAGGGGAGCGATCATCAGATTGCTATTACTGCTGATCACCCAAATAACCGCCATGCGTGTCGCTCGTTTTATCTTCTTGCTTCCTTGTCGGGCCGGGTATCGATGGCGTGGTGATCTATTGAGTCGCGCAGTTTGGCGACACCATGATGTTTAAGTTTTTAATGTTTTTATATGGCTTTGCAGTCTGGCTAACCGACAGGGGCGAGGGGGATCAATAAAGTAGCGGCCACAATCACACGCAGAGTACATAACAATGAAAAACCTCTCTACCCTACAAACCACACAAGAAAAGGCCGCCTTGATGGGCGGCCAACAAATTGCCGGTATGCCGCTCTTTATATTTCTGGGGCTGGCGACCTGTGTTCTCTTTTCTGGCTGGAACGGTTCGCTGCCGCTCGGCATGGTCGGTGCGCTGGCGCTGATGTTTGTCCTGGGCACCCTGCTGACCGAGCTGGGGGAGCGGATCATGCCGATCCGTGAATATCTGGGGGGTGGCACCATCCTCGCCATCTTTGGCGGCGCCGCCCTGTTCGAATACCAGCTGCTGCCGGTGCAGGCGGGGCAGGTCATCACCAATTTCATGAAGGAGGGAGGATTTCTCAACTTCTTTATCGCCAGTCTGGTGACCGGTTCGGTGTTTGGCATGAGCAGTGCGTTGCTGAAAAATGCCGCCATGCGCTATCTGCCGGTGATCCTCGGCGGCGTGGCGCTGGCACTGCTGAGCGTTGGCTTCGTCGGCTCCCTGATGGGTTACGGCTTCAAGAATGCGGTGCTGCTGATCGGCCTGCCCATCATGGGCGGTGGCATGGGCGCCGGTGCGGTGCCTCTGGTGGAGATCCTCTCCGGCCCGATGCAGATGTCCAGTGCGGATCTCTTGTCGCGCATGGTACCGGCGGTGGTGATCGCCAATACCCTGGCCATTCTGGTGGGCTCCCTGCTGGCGCGCCTCGGTCGCCGTTACCCCTCCCTGACTGGCAACGGCAAGCTGATGGTCAAGGAAAGTAGCCAGAGTATCGCCGAGGAGCAGGTTGAAGCACCGACCCTGCAGAGTCTGGGCATGGGGCTCTTTATCAGCTCCAGCATGTTTGTGCTGGGCTCTCTGCTCGGCAACTTTATCCCCATGCACCCCTTTGCCCTGATGATTCTGGCGGTCGCCTTTATCAAGGTGAGCGGCGTACTGCCGCGCCGTTATGAGCAGGCGGCGGCTGACTGGTATCAGTTTGTGGTGAGCAACCTGACCCCTTCCCTGCTGGTGGGGATCGGTGTCGCCTACACCAGTATTCCTGAGCTGATCAGCGCCTTCTCCATCAGCTATTTCGTGCTGGTCATGGTCACCGTGATCGGTGGCGCCCTCGGCGCGGCGCTGGTGGGGCGGATGATCGGTTTCTATCCCATCGAGGCGGCCATTACCGGCGGACTCTGCATGGCCAACATGGGCGGCACCGGCGACGTGGCCGTGCTCTCGGCGGCCCAGCGGATGAAGCTGATGCCCTTTGCCCAGATCTCCTCTCGCCTCGGCGGTGCCGTGATGCTGATCCTGGCCACCGCCCTAATCTCCCTGCTTGCCTGATACCGGATTGAGGAACACATAAGATGAACGACATCATGATGGGCACCAGCCTGCCCTATGCAGAACGCAAGCGTCAGGGCGTACGAGGCCGCATGCCCCACAAGGAGGAGTCACTCTCCCAGCAGCGGCGCCGGATCTACCGCTTGGTCAGCGCCATGCAGAGCCCGTTTGATCAGCATCTGCTGTTGCGCCAGTTGCAAGAGGACAACCCGGTGCTGTTCTACGATCTGGTGCGCCACCACCTGCCGGAGCTGCTGCCGATCATCTACACCCCGGTGGTGGGGGAGGCATGTCAGCGCCACAGCGATCTCTATCTGCGCAGCCACGGGCTCTATCTCTCCTGGCACGACCGGGACGATCTCGATGACATCCTCGAGTCAGTGGAGCAGGAGGTGGACGTGATCGTCATCTCCGATGGCGAGCGGGTGCTGGGGCTTGGCGATCTTGGTATCGGCGGCATGGGGATCTGCATCGGCAAGCTGGCGCTTTACTCCGCCGCTGGCGGCATCAACCCGGCGCGCACCCTGCCGCTCTGTGTCGATGTGGGCACCAACAACCCCGAACTGCTGGAGGATGACTCCTACCTCGGCTGGCAGGCCCAGCGGATCGATGGCGAGAGCTACTACCACTTCATGGACAAGGTGGTGGCTGCCATTCGCAAGCGCTGGCCGCAGGTGGTGCTGCAGTTTGAAGACTTTGCCGGCAAGCACGCCGCCAACCTGCTGACTCGCTATCGGGACGAGCTCTGCATGTTCAACGACGATATTCAGGGCACGGCGGCGGTCGCCTCCGCCTGCGTGCTGGCCGGTCTGCAGCAGGCGGGCACCGCCCTGTGCGATGCTCCGGTGCTGATCGTCGGCGCCGGTTCTGCCGGTTGCGGCATCGCCGCCATGCTGGCCCAGCTGGCGGGCGGCAGTGGGGGGGTCTGGCTGTTTGATCAGGATGGGGTGGTCTGCAGCGATCGCTCCACGCTGACTCGTGCCCAACAGCCGTTTGCCCGCGCCGTGAACGAGGGCAACAGTTCGCTGCTGGAGACCATCCGCCAGGTGCGCCCGGCGGTGTTGATCGGGGTGTGCGGGCAGGGTGGCCTCTTTACTGGCGAGGTGTTACAGGCGATGGGGGAGGTGTGCGAGCAGCCGGTGATCCTGCCGCTCTCCAACCCGACTCGCAGCGCCGAAGCAACACCCGAGCAGGTGTGGGCTGCCACGGGTGGCCGTGCCCTGCTGGCGACCGGCAGCCCGTTTGCGCCGGTGACGGTGGCCGGTGAGCGGCGGGTGGTCTCCCAGTGCAACAACGTCTATGTCTTCCCGGGGATTGGCCTGGGGGCCTGCGCGGTCAAGGCACGCCGCATCAGCGATGGCATGTTGCTCGCCGCGGTGCGGGCAGTCGGCGCCTATCCGCTGGTGGCGGGCCGACTGCTGCCCCCGATTGAACAGGTGGGAGAGGTGGCCCGCGCCGTGGCCAGAGCGGTGGCGCTCTGTGCCCGCGAGGAGGGCCTGGCCGATTTTGCCGGTGATCCTGCACCTTTGATTGACCAGACCTGGTGGCATCCGCACTATTGGGCTGCGTCCTGACGATTTAAGGTATGTGCATGAAACTTCGCCATCAGCTGGTCACCCTCTCTCTTGGGCTCTCCCTGCTGCTGATCCTCATTCTGGGCAGCCTGCTGGCCCTCTTTATCCGTCATCTGCTGGAGAGCAATCTGCAGGATAAGGGGAGCGAAATGGCACGGGTCATGGCGGCCGATACCCGGGTGGTCGAGGCCCTGCGTCAGGGCAGTGACCCTACCCTGCGCGACTACATGGAGGCGGTCTGCAATCGCACCGATGCCACCTATATGGTGGTGACCGACGAACATGGCCGCCGTCTCAGCCACCCCAACCCCGAGCTGGTGGGACAGAAGTTCCGTGGTGAGGATATCTGGCCCGCGCTGCAGGAGCGGCGCAGCTACTGCTCCAAGGATCGGGGTACCATGGGGCCGGCGATCCGCTGCTTCTCTCCGGTGGTGGGCAGTGACGGGCGCGTCATGGGGGCCGTGGTGGTGGGTTACCTGATGCAGCAGGTGGAGGGTATCTACATGGCGCGGGTGGCCCTGCTCGTCTGCGCTATCGTGGCGGTGCTGGGATGCGGCCTGCTGCTGGCGCTCTGGGTGCAATATCTGCTGCGCAAGACCCTGCTCGATCTGGAGCCGGAGGCGATCGTGCGCCGCTTCACCCTGCAGGATCTGGTGCTGGAGCACATCACCGAGGGGGTGATCGCGCTCGATAGCAGCGGCAACATCAACATGATCAACAGCACCGCCAGTTATCAGTTGCGGCTGCCAGGTACCGGGCGTCACGCCCTGCTGGGGCAGTCGCTGGCGGAGCTGGTGCCGCCGCTGCGCCCCTGTCTGGAGCAGGAGGCGGGGGAGGTGAGCTTCACCATTCAGGGGGAGTCCTTCGTCGGCCGCTGGCAGGCGGTGCAGGGCAAGGCGCCGGGGCGGCTGCTGATCTTCAGTCGTCCGGAGGTGGCCGCCAGTCTGGGAGTACAGGTGACTCATCTGCGCCAGTACGCCGAGATGCTGCGGATGCAGAGCCACGAGTTTGCCAACAAGCTGAGCAGCCTCTCCGGCCTGTTGCAGCTGGGTCACGTGGATCAGGCGGTGGAGTTGATCCAGCAGGAGAACGAAGCGTGCCAGACCATGTTGCAGGAGTTGCTGCGGCTGATCGACAACAAGCCGGTGGCGGGGCTGATCCTCGGCAAGTTCAGCCGGGCCCGCGAGCTGGGGGTGACCCTGGAGCTCGATCCCGACTCGGCGCTTGCGGAGTATCCGGCCTCGGTCTCTGCCGATCTCATCACGCTGATTGGCAACCTGCTGGATAACGGTTTGCAGGCGGCTTGGCGCAACCGCCAGCAGCGGCCGCCGCGGGTGCTGCTCTCTCTCTGTGATGTGGGGCGGCGACTGGTGATCGAGGTGGAGGATAGTGGCGAGGGGGTCGACGAAGCGCTGGCCGATCACCTGTTCGATTACGGGGTGAGTCGCCAGAGCGGCGATCACGGGGTCGGCCTGTTCCTGGTCAAGGAGACCGTGGCGCGGCGCGAGGGTGTGATAGAATGGCGGCGAACTGCCGAGCAGACCACACTGTTTGGTATCTACTTGAATAAAAACCAATTAATGTGAGCCATGGACCCAATAATCACGCTTGTTATTGAAGATGACGATCGGATCGGTGCCATCTTGTCAGAGCTGGTGGCGGCAACATCCGGTTTCTCCCTCCTGGGGCGGGCCGGCACCCTGGCCCAAGCCGATGCCATGATGGCTGGCGTGGTGCCCCAACTGCTGCTGGTGGATGTCTCTCTGCCCGATGGCTCGGGCCTCGAGTGGGTGAGCCGCCTGCGCAGCCACAATCGCGAGGCCTACGTCATCATGGTCACCGCCTCGCGCGATGTGGAGACCATCCAGCAGGCCCTCAATCTGGGGGTCCATGACTATGTCATCAAACCACTGAGGTTGTTTCGCATCCAGCAGAGTCTGGACGAGATCCTGCAACTGCACAGCAGGCTGTGCGAGCGGGGACGGCTGGAGCAGGACGATCTCGACAAGCTGCTGGGCAAGGGGGGTCGCTCCCAGATCAAGGAGATGCGCGTCACCCCCAAGGGGATCGACAGCATTACCCTGCGTCAGGTGCTGGATCTGCTGGCGGGTGAGCCGGAGAACGTCTTCTCTACCGACACGGTGGCGCTGCGCTTGTCGCTCAGTCGTACCACGGCGCGCCGTTATCTGGAGTATCTGGAGTCGGAAGACCGGGTCGATGTGGATCTCAACTACGGTCAGCGGGGGCGACCGGAGCGGCGCTATCGCTGGCGCCGGGCGGGGTGAGCCTCAGGTTGATGCCAACATGCACGTGAAAACAACAAGGGAGCCAGCGGCTCCCTTGTTGTTTCTGGACGTTGTTCGTTCTCACGCAGCTTCCCGTTCGACCACCGGCGCACGTCTCTTCAGTTGGGAGGCCATCACCCCGCCCAGGATGAGACCCCCGCCCAGCAGGTGATAGCCGTGGATCGGCTCCCCCAGACTGATGACGGCGATCAGCGCCGTACAGAGTGGCAGCAGGTTCATAAAGACCGAGGTGCGCTCGGCCCCCATGCAGGCGAGGCCGCGCATCCAGCAGTAGGCCGCCAGCAGGGACGACGCGAGCCCGGCGAACAGCACCAGCCCCCACCCTTCGGCGGGCACCGCCAGCGAATCGGCACTCAGAGCAACTGGCACCAGCAGCAATACTGCCAGCAGGATCTGCATATAGAGGTTGAGCCAGGGGCCGAACGGCAGTTGCCAGCGGCGGATCAGCAGCCCGTAGAGGGCATAGCTGACAGAGCCCAGCAGCATCATGCCATCACCGGGGTTGATGCCGTTCTGCAACAGCGCCAGCGGTTGGCCCTGGCTCAGCAGCCAGAACACCCCGAACAGCGAGATGCTCATGCCTGCCAGCGCCTGTTTACCGGGACGCTGACCGAAGAAGATGGCGCCGAGCAGCAGAGTCAGCATCGGGATCAGCGAGCCGATCACCCCCATGTTGGTGGCCGAGGTACTGTGGGCGGCGTAATAGGCCAGACACTGGAACAGCACCATGCCCAGCGCCGCCAGCACCAGCAGCTTGCCAAACCAGGGGCGGATCTCGCTGCGGCGTCGCCACAACTGGGGCAGGCAGAAGGGGGTCAGTGCCAGCGCGGCAATGACCCAGCGATAGAAGGAGATGGCTGCCGGATCGAGCACGCTGGCCGCTGCCTTGGAGACCACGGTATTGGTGGCCCAGATCAGCACCGCCATCAGCGGAAAGAGCAGGGGGGAAAAGATTCGCATCAGAGGCTCCTTATTGTCAGGCTGGCAAGTCTACCCTTGTCTTTCTATTGGCAAGTAGCGTAAAAAAGACAGATGATCCCGCAGAAAGGACAACCTGTCATGGTGGCTCACCACTACCATTCCACCGATAGCGAGCTGCCAGCCCCCAATCCGCTCTATTTTCGTTATCAGCAGTTGCGAGCCGACAGCATCACCTCGCTTCACTCCCATCCCTGGGGGCAGCTCAGCATGATCAGCCTGGGGGTGATGGAGATGGAGCTGGGGGCACAGCGGTTGGTGGCGCCCGCCGACTACCTAATCTGGGTGCCGGCGGATCTCGATCACACCGCCTACAACGAACAGGCCCTCGATTACACCTCGATCTACGTTAGCCACGAATGGTCGGCCAGATTGCCGCCAGAGCCGAGATTGCTGCTGATGACCCCGCTGATCCGCGCCCTGCTGAGCGATTTTTGCGAACGGCGGGTAGGTCATATGATGGATGAGTGGGATCAACGGCAGGCCGAACTACTGGTGGCGCGACTGGCGCGTACCCGCTGTCAGGAGAGCTACCTGCCGATGAGTCAGGACAAGCTGCTGGCCCCCATGCTGGCGGTGCTGCATCATGACCCGGCCGATCCCCGCACCTTGGCCCAGTGGGCCGGGCAACTTCATACCACCGAGCGCACCCTGGCACGCCGCTGCCTGCGGGAGCTGGGGATGAACTTTGGCCAGTGGCGGGCGCGGTTGCGGCTGCTCAAGGCGCTGGCCTGGCTCAAGGGCGACCTGCCCATTCAGGAGATCAGCTGGCGGCTCGGTTATGGCTCCACTTCGGCCTTTATCGCCATGTTCAACCGGGAGCTGGGCTGTTCCCCCCAGCGTTATCGCCAGCAGCTCGGGAGTAAAAAGGGGCTGTGATTCAAAATGATGAGGGCGCCTGCAGGCGCCCTGTAGATCCAACTATTGAGGAGTTTTCTGCCATGTCACAACACATAGGTGCATTGACCCTGCTGGTCGCCGATTACGATCAGGCCATTCGCTTTTTTACCGAGGGACTTGGCTTCGCGCTCTTGGAAGATACCCGGCTAGATGAACCGGGCAAACCGGGCAAGCGCTGGGTGCGGGTTGCCCCCAAAGGTGCCCCCGGTTCCGCGCTGCTGCTGGCGCAAGCGGCCAATGCGCAGCAGCAGGCCGCCATCGGCCAGCAGGGCGGCGGTCGGGTGTTCCTGTTTCTCGAGACCGATGACTTCTGGGGGGATTACCAGCGCATGCTGGCGTACGGTGTGCATTTTTGTGAACAGCCCCGCGACGAGCCTTACGGCACCGTTGTGGTGTTCGAGGACATCAGTGGCAACCGCTGGGACTTGCTGCAACGCGCTGCTGCCAACTGAATCTGAAAACGTTTATCATCCCGCCTGTCATAAAGTCATAAAAGTGTCACAGAAAGTTCTAATAATTGGCGCACCCATCTTCACAGAGGAGAGAGAAGGGAATGGCTAAGCGAATTCTGGTGGTCGAGGACGAAGCACCGATCCGCGAAATGCTCTGCTTCGTGCTGGAGCAGAAGGGATATGAGACGATTGAAGCGGAAGATTACGCCGATGGACTGGCGAAGGTGCGCGAACCCTACCCCGAACTCATCGTGCTGGACTGGATGATGCCGGGCGGCAGTGGCATCCAGTTTATCAAGCAGCTCAAGCAGGATGAGGTAACGCGCCAGATCCCGGTGGTGATGCTCACCGCCCGCGGTGAAGAGGAGGACAAGGTACGTGGTCTGGAGGCTGGTGCCGATGACTACATCACCAAGCCGTTCTCGCCCAAGGAGCTGACCGCTCGCCTCCATGCGGTGATGCGCCGCGTATCGCCCACCTCGGTGGATGAGGTGATCGAGGTGCAGGGGCTGAAACTCGATCCTGTCTCCCACCGGGTCAGTGCCGAAGAGAAGGCGCTCGACATGGGACCGACCGAATTCAAGCTGCTGCACTTCTTTATGACTCACCCCGAGCGGGTCTACAGCCGTGAACAGCTGCTCAACAATGTCTGGGGTACCAATGTGTACGTCGAGGACAGAACCGTGGATGTGCATATTCGCCGCCTGCGCAAGGCGATCGAAGAGACTGGGCACGACAGATTGATCCAGACGGTGCGTGGAGCCGGATACCGCTTCTCAACCCGTCTCTAGAGGCAGTTATGTTGCAACCTTACGCCTGGCGGCGACAGTTGTGTCGAATGGCGTTTTTCTATTTGCCTTTCGCTCTGTTCGGTTGGCTGATTGATCATCTCCCCCTCTGCCTGTTGGTGGCGGCTGTGTGTCATCTGGGCTGGCACTATCGCTTCCAGAAGCGGCTGTCGGACTGGCTGTGGCACGATCGCAGCCTGGTGCCCCCCAGCGGCAGTGGCAGCTGGGAGTACATCTTCAACGGTATCTACAAGTTGCAGCAGCGTCACCGGGCCCGCCGCCGCGAGCTGGCGGGGCTGATCCGCCGCTTTCGGGAGGGGGCCGAAGCGCTGCCCGATGCCGCTGTGGTGTTTCGCACCGACGGCAGTATCCTCTGGTGCAACCGGTTGGCGGAGCAGCTGCTCGGTTTTCGCTGGCCGGAGGATGCCGGTCAGCATATTGGCAACCTCATTCGCAATCCGGCCTTTAACGCCTATCTGGGCAAGGGGGCGTATGACGAGCCGCTGGAGATGAGCTCCCCGGTCAACGAGGAGAAGTTTCTCGAGTTTCGCATCATGCCCTACGCCTCGGATCAGGCGATGCTGGTGGTGCGGGATGTCACCCGCCTGCGCAGTCTCGAGAAGACCCGCAAACACTTCGTTTCCAACGTTTCCCACGAGCTGCGCACCCCGCTGACCGTGCTCAAGGGCTATCTGGAGATGACCGAAGAGCCGCCCCCGCCCGCCATGTGGGCCAAGGCGCACAAGGTGATGATGGAGCAG
The DNA here is from genome assembly GCF_027705265.1 of Aeromonas sp. QDB11. Taxonomy (NCBI): domain Bacteria; kingdom Pseudomonadati; phylum Pseudomonadota; class Gammaproteobacteria; order Aeromonadales; family Aeromonadaceae; genus Aeromonas; species Aeromonas sp. QDB11. The sequence continues at coordinate 89,079 of NZ_JAPDBM010000005.1, forward strand.
ACCATCCGCATGGACAATCTGGTCAATCAGCTGCTCATCCTGTCGCGTATCGAGGCGGCCCCCTCGGTGGATCTTTCCCATCTGGTGGACATGCCCGCCATGCTGGGGTTGCTGGAGCAGGAGGCGCGGGCACTCTCGGGCGATCGGGCCCACCAGATCGAATTCATGGTGCAGCCTAACCTCTTGGTGCGTGGCGATCAGGAGCAGTTGCGTAGCGCGGTCTCCAATCTGGTCTACAACGCCATCCACTACACCCCGGCGGGGCGCAAGATCAGCGTGGAGTGGCGCAAGCAGGGGGCGATGGCGCTGTTTGCCGTGAGCGACGAGGGGGAGGGGATTGCCCCCGAGCATCTGGCGCGGCTGACCGAGCGGTTCTATCGGGTCGACAAGGCCCGTTCCCGCCACACCGGCGGCTCAGGGCTCGGCCTTGCCATCGTCAAGCATGCCCTCAGTCACCACGACTGCCAGCTCGATATCGAGAGCCGGGTCGGCCTTGGCAGCCGCTTCAGCTTTCTCATTCCAGCCCGCATGGTGGTGATTAAATAGTCTTTTATGGCAATGGGTTAGCGAAGGAGAGAGGGCGGCGACAGCGGCCCTCTTTTCATTTGGTCCATCGCCTCGCCATGTCATTAAAGTGTCACATTAAATCCATAAATTTGTCACTGCCAGGTCAGATACTGGCGCCGTCTTAAGAACGGACCTTCGGTAACTTTGACCAGATAACGCCACCGAGCGACGGCCAAAGTAACGGACTGCCAATTGACGATGACCTTTTGCCACAGTGGTGAGGGCATGGAATGTAACTCAACAAACTGGTCGGCGAGATCGGCGTTGAGCAAAGTTAACACCGTGTTTATGGACTGCGTTCTGCAACCTTGGAGAGATTGGATGAAACTCAACAAACTGGCTGGTGTAATCGGATTTACCGCAGCGACTCTGTTTTCCGCCAGCACCCTGGCTTATGGCCTTGACAAGAATCTGCCAGATTACACCCCGACCAGCGGCATTTCGGGCAACCTGTCCTCTGTCGGCTCGGACACCCTGGCCAACATGATGACCTTGTGGGCCGAAGAATTTAAGCGCATGTACCCCAACGTCAACGTGCAGATCCAGGCCGCCGGTTCTTCTACCGCGCCGACTGCTCTGACCGAAGGTGTTGCCCAGTTTGGCCCGATGAGCCGCGCCATGAAGGCCGGTGAAGAGGAAGCATTCGAGAAGCGTTACGGCTACAAGCCGACTGCCATTCGCGTTGCAGTCGATGCGCTGGCGGTGTTCGTCAATAAGGACAACCCCATCAAGGGGCTGACCATGCCGCAGATCGACGCCATCTTCTCCAGCACCCTCAAGTGCGGCGAAGCCAAGGCGGCCACCAAGTGGTCTGATCTGGGTCTGGACGGCAACTGGTCCGCTAAGGATCTGCAACTGTTCGGTCGCAACTCGGTATCCGGCACCTACGGTTACTTCAAGGAGCACGCCCTGTGTAACGGCGACTTCAAGAGCGGCGTGAACGAGCAGCCGGGTTCTGCCTCCGTGGTGCAGTCTGTCTCTGCCTCCCTGAACGGCATCGGCTACTCCGGTATCGGTTATGTCACCTCCGGCGTGCGTGCCGTTCCGCTCTCCAAGGATGGCAAGACCTTCATCGAAGCCAATGCCGACAACGCCATCACCGGCAAGTATCCGCTGTCGCGCTTCCTGTATGTTTACGTGAACAAGCATCCGAACAAGCCGCTCTCCCCGATGGAGCAAGAGTTCGTCAAGATGATGCTCTCCAAAGCGGGTCAAAGCATCGTTGCCAAAGATGGCTACGTGCCGGTGCCGGCCAAGGTAGTACAGGCTGACCTGAAAAAGCTGGGTATCATATAACTGCCTGCAGTCAGTATGCCCTGATAAAACGAGCCCAAGCGGGCTCGTTTTGTTTTTGGCGGCTGTCCGTTTTGTTAATAGCGCAGGATGGATATTTTTCCGCCAGCCGGGCGCTGGCTCCCTTGCGTCGCAGGGCGGCATTTCCGAGAATAGGGCAACGTCACGGCAAAGGATCCCTTCATGATTGCGTCTCTCACCAAGTTTGGCCTGGTAGCCCTCTGCAGTTCCCTGCTGGTCGCCTGCGCCCAGTCACCGACCGGCCGCAGCCAGATGCTGCTCTACTCTCCCCAGCAGATGAGTCAGCTGGGCGCCGACTCCTTCGAGCAGATGAAGAAGCAGGAGAAGGTGAGCCAGGATGCCAAACTCAACGCCTATGTCTCCTGTGTCGCCAAGGCGGTAACCGCTCAGGTGCCGGCCAGCTATGGCATCACCAACTGGGAAGTGGTGGTGTTTGACTCCAAACAGGTCAACGCCTTCGCCCTGCCCGGTGGTAAGATCGGGGTATACAGCGGCCTGCTCAAGGTGGCCAAGAATCAGGATCAGCTGGCGACCGTCATCGGTCACGAGCTGACTCACGTGCTGGCCCAGCACTCCAACGAGCGACTCTCGCGCAGCCAGCTGGCAGGGATCGGTCTGGCGGCCGCCGACATCGCCATGGGCACCAGCGAGTATCGCGGCGCCACCATGGCGGCCCTTGGCCTCGGGGTCGAGGTCGGGGTGATGCTGCCCTATGGCCGCACCCAAGAGAGCGAAGCGGACAGACTGGGACTGGAGCTGATGGCGCGCGCCGGTTTCAATCCGGCCGAAGCCGTTCCCCTGTGGCAAAACATGAGTGCCGCCGCCGGTGGCAACACCCCGCCGCAATTGCTCTCTACCCACCCCAGCAACGAGAACCGGATTGCCGAGTTGCAGGCGCAACAGGCGCAAGTGCTGCCGCTCTATGAGCAGGCCCGCGCCAACGGTCTGGTGCCCCAATGCAAGGCATAAGCCTGCGCATGGCGCGCAGCGACGATGCCGCCGCCATGACGGTGATGCAGCGAGCCAGCTGGCTCGCTGCCTATGGCCAGGTGCTCGGTGCCGACATGCTGGCACAGCTCGATGTCACCGCCCATCTGCAGATCTGGCAGAGCCGTCTGGCCGAAGCGGGCCCAAGGCCCATGCTGCTTTGCCTTGATGAGGTGGTGATCGGCCTGCTCTACTGGCAACCCCAGCAGGAAGCGGGGCAGAGCAGCGCCCTGATCCGCGCGTTTTATCTCCATCCCGATCACTGGCGACAAGGCTATGGCAAACGGCTGTGGCAGGCGGTGGCGATGCAGATGCGCCGCGCCGGTTGCCATAGCGTCAAATTGTGGCTGCTCGATGGCAACCACATTGGCGAGGGGTTTTATCTGCGCCGCGGCTTCGTCTTTGACGGCGAGGAGCGCACCCTGATAAGCCTCGGGCAGCCCTGCCTGCAGCGACAAATGAGCCGTTTGCTCTGATCACTCTCCCGTTTTTCGCCTCCGGTCACTTTATTTTTTTTGCGAATTAATACAATGTCCCCCCAGAACAGAGTGGAATAAACACGGGCTGACAAGGGAGTGCGGGCATGTATTACGGCTTTGATATCGGTGGTACCAAGATCGCCTTCGCGGTCTATGACGGTGCATTGAACCTCTGCCATGAGGAGCGCATGAGCACCCCCGGCAACGATTACGAGGGGTTGCAGCAGTTGATCCGCTCCCGGGTTGAGCAGGCAGATGCCCGCTTCGGCGCACGGGGCTCGGTCGGCATCGGTTTCCCCGGCGTCATCAACAGCCACGATCACAGCATAGTGGCGGCCAACCTGCCCTCCATCAATGGTCGCCATCTGGGCGCCGATCTGGCCGAGCTGCTGGAACGGCCGGTCAAGGTGGATAACGACGCCAACTGCTTCCTCTGGTCCGAAGTGCATCAGGGCGCCGCCGACGGCGCAGGCAGTGCGCTCGGCGTCACCATCGGCACCGGTATCGGCGGCGCCGTCTATCTGGCGGGCAAGCTTATTCAGGGGCGTAACTGGCTGGCTGGCGAGATTGGTCACTACCCCTTGCCTGCGACCATGCTGATGAAGTACCCCGAGTTGCCCCGTCCCCGTTGCGGCTGCGGCCGTCTGGTCTGTTTTGAAACCTATGCATCCGGCACCGGTCTGGAGCGTCTCTATCACCATTTCCATGGCCAGCGCGCCACGGGTCACCAGATTGTGGGACGCTTCGAGGCCCATGAGCCCCACGCAGTCGAGACCGTCGACTGCTGGCTGGAGATCATGGCTGCCGGGCTTGCTACTGCCATTTCGGTGATTGATCCCGAGGTGGTGGTGTTGGGGGGCGGCCTGAGCGGCCTGCCCGCCCTCTATGAACAGTTGCCGCTGCGTCTGCCCGGTCACTTGCTGCCCGGGGTCGCCCTGCCCGAGATCCGTCAGGCCCGCTTCGGCGGCGCCGGTGGTGTGCGCGGCGCAGCCTTGCTCAATCTATGAGATCAGATGTGGGGTCTGATCTCCCCGAAAAAGGAGTCCTCATGACCCGTCTTGAAATCTGTATCGACAACCTGGAATCCCTCTTCACCGCCCAGCAATCCGGGGCGGATCGCATCGAGCTCTGCTCTGCGCTGGGTCTGGGTGGCCTGACCCCCTCCTATGGCTTTATGCAGCTGGCTGCCCGCCACGCCACTGTGCCGGTGTACGCCATGATCCGCCCGCGCGCCGGAGATTTTTGCTTCAACGACGGCGAGTTCGAGATGATGCTGCTGGATATCGCCGCGGCGCGCGCTGCGGGCCTGCAAGGGGTGGTGGTCGGTTTGTTGGATGAGGAGGGGCGGGTGCCTGCCGCCAAGCTCAAACAGCTGGTGGATGCAGCCGGCCCGTTGGGGGTCACCTTCCATCGCGCCATCGACCTCTCCTCCGACTGGCGCCTCGATCTGGAGACCATAGTCGCCGCCGGTTGCGAGCGCATTCTGAGTTCCGGTCATGCGGCCACTGCGCTGGCCGGGCTGGAAACCCTGCAGGAGATGCATCAGGTGTTGGCGGGCCGTGCCAGCCTGATGCCGGGCGCCGGGGTCAATGCCGACAACGTGCGCACCATCATCGAGTTCACCGGAGTGAGCGAAGTGCATATGTCCGGCATGGGCTGGCGCGGGGGCATGGTGCCCCATGGTGTCAATATGGGCACCTCGGACGATGGCCGGGTCAATATCACCGAGGGTGCCAAAGTGGCCGCGGTGCGTGCTTTGCTCGACAAGGCGTGAGGAACGCAGCGCGGTTGCATGGTGTCCCTCCGTATGGCGTCAACATGGGCACCTCGGACGACGGTCGGGTCAATATCACCGATGGCGCCAAGGTCGCAGCTGTCAGAGCCTTGCTGGATCGCGGTTAAGCAGTTCGCCGCCGTTGGGCGGCGTTCATCCGCTTCTTGTGTGAAGTTCCTCCCACTGACGGGGAAATCAGGGGGGCCTCCGGCAGCACCCCGGCCAAAAGTCTGATATTATCCCGCCTCTTTACTACATGGATCTGGAGCAACATCTCAATGTCCCAATACGACTCTATCGAACAGAAGGCCAGCTATGGCATCGGCCGCAACATGGGTGATCAGCTGGCGCAGCAAGCTTTCGCCGGTCTGGATATCCCGGCCCTGCAACAAGGCCTGGCAGATGCCCTGAATGGTCTGGAGTTCGCGGTCAGCCGTGACGATATCAATGATGCCTTCCAGGTGATCACTGCGCGTATGCAAGAAGAGCAGGAAGCCGTTGCCAAGGCCGCAGCTGCTGACGGCGAAGCCTTCCTGGCTGACAACGCCAAGCGCGACGACGTAAACGTGACCGATTCCGGTCTGCAGTACGAAGTGCTGGTCGAAGGCAACGGTGCCGTTCCGGTAGCCGGTCAGTCAGTTCGCGTGCACTACCACGGTACCTTCACCCACGGTGGTGTATTCGACAGCTCCGTCGCCCGTGGCCAGCCGGCCGAGTTCCCGGTAACCGGCGTGATCGCTGGTTGGGTTGAAGCACTGCAGATGATGCCGGTTGGTTCCAAGTGGAAGCTCTACATCCCCCACGATCTGGCCTACGGTGCTCGTGGCGCGGGTTCCATCCCGCCTTACTCTGCACTGGTATTTGAAGTCGAGCTGCTGGACATCCTGTGATCCTGCTGGTTTGATGCAAACGGCGACCCTCGGGTCGCCGTTTGTTTTTGGTGCGATCTGATAGCCAGTATGTGTCGCAGCCAACGGGCTGTGGAGCAGAAAATGGCGACTCTTTTGCGCCATTGACTGGTTTATTCAGCAACGGGAACAGGCATACTGCGACTCATGCGACCGGAGAGGAGAACCCGATGAGCAAGAAGATGAATAAGGTAGCGGGGCTGGCCCTGTTGCTGCTGAGCATTCCGGCCAGTGCCGATGCCATGCGCTGCAAGAATGCGCTTATTACCGAGGGCGACACCACCGCCGAGATGCTGCTCAAGTGCGGTGAGCCTATGCTGCGCGAAGAGCTCAACCGCAACGAGGAGAACCAGTTTGGCAACCTGGTGCAGGTCAAATATGGCGAACGCTGGACCTACAACTTCGGCAAGAACGAGTTCATGCGCTTCGTCACGGTGCGCAACGGTATCATCACCGACATCGAAAACGGCCCGCGCGGCGACTAGCCGGCGGGCAAAGCATGGATGCACAACAGACAGTAGGGCAAGACCCTTTGACTCACATGTCCGGCAAGGGTTCGTTGTGACGAAGCTGGCTGACGGCCTGATTGATCTGGCGGGCCAGCCTCAGCCGCTGGCGGCAGGTCAAGCCATGGAGGCTGATCCTGCCTGCGTTGAATTCAAATGTCCCCAGCGACTCGATGGCAAAATAGCCTCGGTGAAAGCTCTTGATGTAGCGAGCGATCTGTCGTGGGGATAACTGCTTGAACACCTTCATCACATGGTTTCCTGATTGCCGGGACAGGGCACACTATGGTGTCGGTCGATGACACCGAGATGACGGTTTATAAAGATTTGCATGAATCCTCATTCTGGCGAAGGGCACCATAAAAAGGGCCGCCACGGCAGAAAAAGTAGTGCCATGACAACGAGCAGCACCGATATACTGCGGGCTTGAATGGAACAAACGAAAGGGCCTGGGCGTGGAATGGGTTGATGTGGTGGACGGGAATAACCGGGTGATTGGCGTGGCCGAGCGAGCCAAGGTGCGGCGGGAGAATCTCTGCCATCGCGCCAGCTATATTCTGGTGCTCGACGACGCGGATCGGATCCTGGTGCAGCGACGCACCCTCAGCAAGGATTTCTGCCCTGGCATGCTGGATGCCTGCGCCGGTGGTGTGGTCACCACCGGTGAGGAGATGGAGCCCTCCGCCCGCCGCGAGCTGGCCGAGGAGTTGGGCATTGCCGATGTCCCCCTGCAGGGCTTTGGCAGCTTTTATGCCGAAGGGGAGGGCTATCGGGTCTGGGGCGGTCTCTTCAGTTGCCGCTATCAGGGGCCGCTGCAGTTGCAGGCCGAAGAGGTGAGCGCGGTACACTGGATGAGCCTTGCCGAGATTGCCGAGCGCGCCAGCGAATTTACCCCCGATTCCCTGCTCGCCATCGCCACCTGGCAGGCGAGACGCTGACAAGCGTCAGACATTTTTCTCGCCAGAGACAAAACGGGCAGCCTGATGGCTGCCCGTTTGCATTTGTACATTTGTGCATTTGTCTAGGTGGCTACACCAGCTTGAGGCGCCGGTTGGTGCGTCCGCACGCGCTGTGCTTGGCGAGCCAGTGACCTTGCCAGTCGGTGACCAGCCGCAGCAGCGGATACTCCAGATCGAGCCGGGTCACCACCAGCTGGCCTGTTTCATCGCCACTCACGGGATTGCCGCTGGCGGGATCGATGATTTCGACGATGCAGCTCTCGTTGACGATAAAACCCTGACCGGGCTGGCTCTCGTAGGCCACTACCCCCACATCCTGCCACACCAGACAGTTGAGGGCCGCAATGCCGTGAACGGCGCGCAGTGGTGCGGTTTCAGGATGGGTGGCTTCGCACAGCAGGGCGCGGCGCAGCGAGTCGGTGGGGATCTCCGCCGCCTCGGCAGCTTCCAGCAGGTCGAGCAGGGTCACCAACGGACCAACGTAGCCGGTAGGTTGATAGCGCAGCAGCGCCTCCAGCTGGCGCTGGGTATCGTGTGGCCCGCAGGGCACCACGGGGGCGCCCAGCTGGCGGGCGCCGTTATCGAAGATAAAGGCGGTGGGGCCGGCGTGATAGTCGTGGCCGTTGAGCATCACTTCCCCTGCCTTGAAACCGGCGGCAAACAGCGCCCGGGCGGCGCCCCACCAGTCTGCCCCGGCATACTCGGGGATGGCCAGCTGGCCCGGACAGGAGAAGACCCGCAGCGCCTGACTGGCCGGACGGCCGGTGAGACCGGCGAAGGGGGGGTGAGCCTGCTGGGCAGCAAACAGCTCTGTGGTGTCGAGCAGCGGCAGGGTGGCCAGCTCTGACAGATCCTCGAGGTGACATTGGCGATAGGCGCTGGAGTAACCGGCGCAGTATTGACTGACATGGGTAAGCTGATGATTGAGCTGGTCCAGTTGCTGTTGTTCGCGCAGGGCGGGGGGACGAATTTCCAGACCATCGTAGTAGTGTTGCATGGGGCCTCCTGGCGCCGTGAAACCTGCTCAAGAGTAGTCTGCCCGAGCGGAAAATGCCCGTCCGCCATCGGTGATCCGGCTCACGGTTCCGGTTGGGATGGCTCATCACATCGGGTTAAACTGGCGACTTTCCACCACGACTCAGGATGAGAAGCCATGATTGCTGTCGGACAACCCCTGCCTGCGGGCGAATTTACCTTTATTACCCCGGAGGGCAAGCAGCTGCGGGATAGCCACACGCTGTTCGCTGGTAAAAAAGTGGTGCTGTTTGCGGTGCCTGGCGCTTTTACTCCCACCTGTTCCAATGCCCATCTGCCTGGTTACGTGGTGCTGGCCGATCAGTTCATGGCCAAAGGGGTGGATGCCATCTGCTGTCTGTCGGTCAACGACGCCTTCGTGATGCGGGCCTGGCAGACGGCCCAGAATGCTGAGGCCATCACCATGCTGGCGGATGGTGATGGCCGCTGGAGCCAGGCGCTGGGTCTGGCCAAGGATACCGGCGCCTTTGGCGGCATCCGCGCCCAGCGCTTTGCGTTGATCGCCAACGATGGCGTGGTCGAGCAGCTGTTTGTGGAGGTGCCCGGCAAGTTCGAAGTCTCCGATGCCGCGAGCCTGCTGGCCGCGTTGTGAAATGTTAATCACGGTTTGATTTCCCCTTGAATTGGGAAATGGCATCGCTACACTGGGCGCCACTTTCCCATGGTGCCGGCAGGGTTTGCTGGCGCTCCTGTTTGCTGACGAAGAGATGAAGATCCTATGACCCTGGCTTTTGTTGCCCTGATTGCCGGACTGGCGCTGCTGGTCTGGAGTGCTGACAAGTTTGTCGATGGTGCCGCCGCCACCGCCCGTTATGCGGGGATGCCGCCGCTGCTGATCGGCATGGTGATCATCGGTTTTGGCACGTCGGCACCGGAGATGGTGGTCTCGGCGCTGGCGGCCTCCCAGGGCAATCCCGGCTTGGCGCTCGGCAACGCCTATGGCTCCAACATCACCAATATCGCGCTGATCCTGGGTCTGACCGCCCTGATTAGCCCTATCGCGGTGGCCTCTCAGGTGGTGCGCAAGGAGATCCCGATCCTGCTCGGCATTACCCTGCTCTCCGGCGCCCTGCTGATGGATGGTCATCTGGGTCGGATGGATGCGGCTATTCTCGGCGTCGTCTTCGTTGCCCTGATGGGCTGGTCCATCCGGGCTGGCATGAATGGCAAGGGAGATGCGCTGGATAGCGAGACCGCCGAGGATATCGAGAGTGAGGGGATGTCCCTCAAGAGCGCCATTATCTGGTTGGTTGTCGGGCTGGTGTTGCTGATCGGCGCATCCCGCTTGCTGGTGTGGGGGGCGGTGACCATCGCTCAGGCGCTCGGCATCAGCGATCTGGTGATTGGCCTCACCATTGTGGCGGTCGGGACCTCGCTGCCTGAGCTGGCGTCATCGCTGATCGCGATTCGCAAGAATGAGCATGATCTGGCGCTCGGCAACGTGATTGGCTCCAACCTGTTCAACACCCTGGCGGTGGTGGGGATTGCGGCAGCGATTCACCCGCTCGACGTGGCGTCCGAGGTGCTCACCCGTGACTGGAGCATCATGATGGGGCTGACCCTGTTGCTGCTGGTAATGTGTCTGGGCCGCAAGGGGCGGGGGCGGATCAACCGGCTGGAGGGGGGCGTGCTGCTGGCCTGCTTCGTCGCCTATACCGGTTGGTTGCTGACCAGCCAGTTTATCTGAATTGGCGTTGGTGAAATGAGAGAGGGGGAAGCTTGAGCTTCCCCCTCTTGTTTTTGCTCCGTGAGCCTGTTGGCTGGTGAGCGGTGTGCTCAGGCCACTGCCACCAGCTTTTGCCCCTTCTGGCTGCTGTCCAGAATGAGGATGCTCGCCTTGGGGAAGAAGTTGAAGGTGGAGGCCGAGGCCCAGGTGTAGGCCCCCATCACCTTGCCCACCACCAGCTCGCCGATAGCCAGATCCGGCAGCATGATCCCTTCGCGGATTACGTCCACGCTGTCGCAGGTGGGGCCGGAGAGCACCGAGTTATGCTGCTCGCCGCTGGCATAGGGGGTGCTCACCGGATAGGTGACGTGGTCATAGAGTTGGCCGTTGTAGCTGCCGTAGAGGCCGTCATCCAGGTAGTACCAGATCTTGTCGCCACGGTGGGCCTTGCCCATCACGCTGGCGACCGAGGTCATGGCCGGTGCGCTGATAAAGCGGCCCGGTTCGGCAATTTTCTGCACGGTGGCGGGCAACTTGGCCAGCGCCTCGCGGATCGGCGCGCAGAAGCCGTCGATATCGAACTCGCCGCCCTCATAGTCGACCGGGAAACCGCCGCCGATATCCAGCACCCAGGGCTTGAGCCCAAGCGCCCAGGCCTGCTCCATGATCTCGCGGCAGGCGTCGATGGCTTGCACATGGCGGCGGGCGTGCGGCACCTGGGAGCCGACGTGGAACGACAGCCCCATTACCTTGATCCCCTTGGCGTGCGCCAGTTGCAGCAGCGGCAGCGCCTGCTCCGGGGTGCAGCCGAATTTCTTGGAGAGATCGACCTTGGTCTCGGGGTTCGGGAAGCTGACCCGCAGCAGCAGTTTCACTTCGTCCTTGTAGGGAATGAACTTCTCCAGCTCCAGCGGGTTGTCATAGACAAACACAGTGCAGCCGAACTCCAGCGCATAGCGGATATCGCTGTCGCGCTTGATGGGATGGGTATGAATGCAACGTCCCGGGCGAACCCCCTGACTGCGCACCAGATCCACTTCGCCATTGGTGGCCAGATCGAAACAGGCCCCCTCTTCCTTCAAGACAGAGACCACGGCCTCGTGGGGCAGGGGCTTGAGTGCATAGTGCAATCGTACATCGGGCAGGGCGGCGGCCAGCGCCCGATACTGTTTGCGGACGGCTGCCTTGTCGAGCAGCAGCAGGGGGGAGCCGAATTGTTCAACCAGCTGACGGTAATCTTGTGCGACCACATCTTTTGCAACCAGGGTCTCGTTCATTCTCTTTTGGTCATCCTTAGGGGGCGTGATATGCCCAAGCCATATGCGATTGAACCGGCGACGGCCGGGTCAGGCGAGCGGTCCGGTGGGACCAACCGAACACAGTGCATAAATTGATGGCAAAGTGCTTGGTTATGCGCCGGATTATCGGCTTATTGATTCTGTGTGCAAGCATTTTGATTGGATATGTTGGCAAGAATTTCTTGGCGAAACGAGAGGGAGCACTGTTCTCTATCCGGTACTTTTTCCGTTTGGGCCGCATGTCATCTGCGAGCGCCTAACTTGTTGATAGTTAACTAACATTTAACATCATCACCGATGTTCCGGTGGCAACAAAAAAAGTACAAACGGGGATGGCCAAGTGCGAGACAGCTCACATTTTTTGGATTAACATGCCAGCTTCCTAATCCAAACTAGTTCGGATGAAGGTAGCAGGAGAGCGATGGGGGACCATCCACCGAAGAAGTGAATCTTTCAGGTACCGGGCAACCGGTGTGGACTGCTACTGGACGATACTCTGGAGAGACCCGTTAAATCGGGCGCCGAAGGAGCAAGGCACCATGACGACCCGCAAGGGCAGGCTGGCGCCGGAAACTCTCAGGCAAAAGGACAGAGGGGATGGGATGGTTGTACCTGAGCTTGGAACTGTTCACGATCTGTAACGAGAGGTCGTCAGCAAGGTAAAGAGCAGCGCAAGAACCGGAGTGTATGTAAATACATGAGGCTTCCGAGCAGCGCATGAGCCTTGATCACGGCCTCGCAGTAAGAGTGTGAACACGTTCTTGGCCTGCATCCGATCGCCTCTGGCCGATCGCGACACCTATGGGAAGATCATCCTTCTCCTCCTTAATCTTTGTTTTTTAAGGAGGATGCATGTCATCAATTCAATCGGCGTTAACCGCCATCGATAGTTTTATCTGGGGTCCACCCCTGCTGATCCTGCTGGTCGGGACCGGTATCTATCTCACCCTGCGTCTGGGTCTGCTGCAGATTGTGCGCTTGCCGCTCGCCCTGAGGCTGGTCTTCGGTCGCGATCAGGGGCATGGCAAGCAGGGGGATGTCTCCAGCTTCGGTGCCCTCTGCACCGCCCTCTCTGCCACCATTGGTACCGGCAACATCGTCGGGGTTGCCACCGCCATCAAGCTCGGCGGCCCCGGTGCCCTGTTCTGGATGTGGATGGCGGCGCTGTTCGGCATGGCCACCAAGTACGCCGAGTGCCTGCTGGCGGTCAAATACCGCGAGCAGGATGCCAACGGCCAGATGGCTGGTGGCCCCATGTACTATCTGGAGAAGGGGCTCGGTTCCAAGCCGCTCGCCAAGCTGTTTGCCCTGTTCGGTATCGGCGTGGCCTTCTTCGGCATCGGTACCTTCCCACAGGTCAATGCCATCTCCGACGCCATGAGCCTCTCCTTCTCGGTGCCCCGTGAAGCGACCGCCGTGGTGCTGACCCTGATCGTGGCGCTGGTGACTCTGGGGGGGATCAAGTCCATCTCCAGCGTGTCGAGCAAAGTCGTGCCCTTCATGGCCATCTTCTACATCGTCGCCTGCCTCGGCGTGCTGGTGAACAACGCCAGCGCCCTGCCCGATGCCGTTATGCTGGTGATCGAGAGTGCCTTTACTGGCCATGCGGCGACCGGCGGCTTCGTCGGTGCCAGCATCATGTTGGCCATTCAGTCCGGGGTGGCGCGCGGTGTCTTCTCCAACGAGTCAGGGTTGGGCTCTGCACCCATCGCGGCGGCGGCGGCCAAAACCGATTCGTGCGTGGAGCAGGGGCTGGTCTCCATGACAGGTACCTTCATCGACACCATCATCATCTGCACCATGACCGGCCTGACCCTGGTGGTCACAGGCGTGTGGAGCGGCGATGCAAGCGGTGCGGCCATGACCAGTCTGGCCTTTGCCCAGGGGCTCGATGCTCATGTCGGCCAGTATCTGGTGAGCATTGGCCTGCTGTTCTTCGCCTTTACCACCATCCTTGGCTGGAACTACTACGGCGAGCGCTGCACCGAATATCTGTTCGGGGTGAAGGCAATCAAGCCCTATCGTCTGGTCTATCTGGCGCTGGTGGCGAGCGGTGCTTTCCTCCATCTGGACATGATTTGGCTCCTGGCCGATATCGTTAACGGCCTGATGGCGGTGCCCAACCTCATCGGCCTGATTGGCCTGCGCCATGTGGTGATCGCCGAGACCCGCGCCTACTTTAGCCGGGATCTGGATAGCGAAGCCGAGCCGGAGCCGCAGACGGCTTGAGCGCCTCAACCCGTTTCACGTGTCCATTGAAAAGAACAAGCCACGACTCCGGTCGTGGCTTTTTTTGTGCGCCGTGTCTATGGATGGTTACTTTCCCTCTCCCTTCGGGATAAGGTCAGGATGAGGAGGATAGCCCCTCGCTCAGCAGGCTATCCAGACGTGCTCGCACTTTCTCTACCAGTGCCTGATCGCTACCGCGCCAATCGATGCAGCTTGCCAGCGTGGTGGAGGTTCCCGTCATAAAGCGCAGTTCGCCGCCCGCCAGTTCGTAGAAGCGGCTCGCCATCTTGGTACCTTCATCCACATCACCGGCCACCAGCAGCATGGCTTGTGCCAGCACGGCACCCTGGTGATCCTGCCCCGGCGCCAGCCAGCGCTGGGCGGTGCCGGTGATCTTGCGTCCCCCGATCACCAGATTGTACTGGCCATCGCAAAAGGAGCCGGGCACGAAGTCGTAGCTTCCCGCAAGACCGTATTCCGCCAACAGGGTCAGTAGCGGCGCCCCCAGCAGCCGGTAGTAGTGGGCGAGATCTGTGGTGGTGCGGGGCAGTAGCAGGGAGAGGTTGAGAATGCCCGCACCGTGGGGCACGGCGGTGCCACCGCTATCGCGCACATGCACCGGCCAACCTTCAGCGGCTAGCTGCTTGCAGGCGGCTTCGTAATGGGGGAGCCGGGTATCCTTGCGAGTGACAATCAGGCATTGGGGTGCCTGCCAGAGGTGAGCGCGGGGCTGGCCGTCATGGGCACAGTCGCGCAGCCAGCACTGCTCTTGCGCCAGTATCTGTGCGGGTGAAGCGGTATCGGGGAGGGGGGAGAGCAGGCGGTAGGGCATGGCAGCATCCTCAAAAAGGCTGCCCAGCACACTACCCGTGGCGACTGACAAGGTAAAGCCCCGCAGTGCGGGGCTTGGATTTGCTGGCGGTGGGCGATGTCTCAGGAGTGACGCGCTTCGCGCTTTGGCAGCAGCAGGTTGAGCACGATGGCGGTGATGCCACCGGTGGCGACGCCGTAGGAGAGTACGCTTCTGGCCAGCTCCGGCAGGTGTTGCAGCACTTCCGGCACCTGTGCGACCCCCAGTCCCATGGCGAGCGATACCGCCAGGATCATCAGGGCGCGGCGATCCAGTTCCTCGCGGGCGATGATGCGCACCCCGGCGGCGGCGATGGTGCCGAACATCACGATAGTGGCGCCGCCCAGCACGGGCTCGGGGATCTGCTGTACCAGACTGGCGACCGCCGGGAATAGGCCGAGCAGCGCCAGCATGGCGGCGATAAAGAGCCCGACGTGACGGCTGGCGACGCCGGTCAGCTGAATGACGCCGTTGTTCTGGGCGAAGGTGGACATGGGGAAGGTGGAGAAGACCGCCGCCAGCATGGAGTTGGCACCATCGGCCAGCACGCCACCCTTGATCCGTTCCATATAGACAGGCCCTTCCAGCGGCTCGCCGGAGATATCCGAGGTGGCGGTCATGTCGCCGATCGCTTCGAGCGCCGTCACCACGAAGATGATGGCGAGCGGCACGAACAGCTGCCAGTCAAAGCCGAGACCGTAGTGGAGCGGAATGGGCACCATCACCAGCGGACCATCGAAGGTGGGGGGGCTCACTTTGCCCAGCAGCAGCGCCGCGGCATAGCCTGCCAGCATGGCGATCATGATGGCGGAGAGGCGCAGCCAGGGGTTGCGGCTGCGTTGCAGCAACACTATGAGGCCGAGCACCAGCAGGGAGAGGAAGAGGTTGGTGTGGCTGGCGAAGCTGCCATCAGAGAGGGCCGCATAACCGCCGCCCATGCTGATCAGCCCCACCTTGATCAGGGTCAGGCCGATCAACAGCACCACGATGCCGGTGACCAGCGGGGTGATGATCCGTTTCACCAGATGGAGGAAGCGACTCATCACTACGATGGTCAGAGCGGCGGCCAGCATGGTGCCGAACAGGGTGCCCAGCAGATCCTCGGTGGGCATGGCAGCCTGTTTGAGGGCGAGACCGGAGGCGATGATGGGGCCGAGGAAGTTGAAGCTGGTGCCCTGTACCGAGAGCAGGCCGGAACCGATGGGGCCGAAGCGGCGGGTCTGGATGAAGGAGGCGATGCCGGACATGACCAGCGACATGGAGACGATATAACGGGTGTCGGCGGCAGGGAGGCCGAGGGCATTGGCGATAATCAGGGGCGGGGTAATGATGGCGACAAACATGGCGAGCATATGCTGCAGGGCGGCGAACAGGGTTTGGGGCAGGGGCGGTACATCGTCTATGCCGTAGACCAGTTCGCTATGGGCTCGCCTGGGGGGATGTGCCTCCGGGGTGATGCGTTTGGCAGCAGCCTGTTCCATAAGTACCTCGAATTGTGTGGGGAGGGGGGAGAAAATTGGGCGCTATTGTAGAGATTGAAATGGCGCTGACCAGCGCTAATTATGCGAAAAAAGGTTTATTTTTTGATGGGTTGAAACGTTTGCGCGTGGCGATTATCATCTGTCGGTTTGTGTGACCTGTCTCACGGTTTAATTTCCCCTTGCCCCCCCCCGCCTCGGTGTAGAATGAGCCCTCTGTAGTTGTGTGGAGATTCTGGTGCTGAAATTGGCGGAGTTCTGGAGTGCCAAGGTTCACTCCGAAGACTTTACTCGTACCCGCATGGGATTTATGACGGTGCGTTTGCGCCTGCTTACCTGTCTGTTGATGATCGGTTTGCCGGCCTGGGCGGTGGTGGATTGGGTCACCTTGCCCGCCATCCATTTCGAGCAGCTGTTCCAGGCCAGGATCTTCTGCACTCTGGCGTTGTCGCCGCTCATTCCGCTCTCTTATCTTATTCATTTCAAACGGGAACGGATGAAGCTGGCCCTGGGCTACCTGATGGCCGTGATGATGCTCTTCTCCCTCTTCTGCCTGCACAGCTTTGGCGCAGAGCAGGAGCTGCAGGCGGGCTATGTGGCCTTTCCCTATCTGCTGATCACCCTGTTTGCCATCTTCCCCATCCCCCTCTCCCTCGGTTTGCAACTGGCAGGTGTGGTGCTGGTGACCATGCTGCTGGGCCACTGGCTGTTGGTGGGCCAGAGTATCTGGAGTCAGGCCACCCTGAATCAGGTGTGGGTGCTCGGCATGTTTACCATGGCCAGCTGCTGGGTGCAGTGCGGCCAGCTCAACATGCTGCTGCGGCTCTATCGGGAATCCACTACCGACGAGCTGACCGGCATGATGAACCGCCGCTTGCTGATGAAGCAGCTGGAGCAGGCCAGAGAGAAGCTGAAAGCCAAAAAGAAGCCCTTTGCTGTTATGTTGCTGGATCTCGATCGCTTCAAGCGGATCAACGATATCTACGGCCATCTGGCGGGGGATGCGGTGCTCAAGGAGGTGGCTACCACCCTGGGCGAGCAGCTGGAGCCTGACATGGTGCTGGGGCGTTATGGCGGCGAAGAGTTTGCCATCCTGATGCACAACTGCGGTGATCCGGTACAGGCGAGTCGGGTGGCGGAACGGCTGCGGATTGCGGTCGAGGCCCGGCTGGTGAAGAGCCCCACCTCGGATGAACTGCTGGAGGTGACGGTGAGTATCGGCATTGCCATGGCCCGTGCCGGAGACACCATCGATATTCTGATCAACCGCGCCGACGAGTGTCTCTATCAGGCCAAGATGGCGGGACGCAACTGCGTGGTGGTCGAGGGGCAGAACAGCGGAAAGACAGATGCCGCCTGAGGGCGGCATCCTGTTGGCAAGGTGCTGGTGACATCAGGCCAGCTTGTACTTGCCGGAGAGCTGCTGGGCCAGCAACTTGAACATGTTGAAGACCGCCATGGTCTTGCCGGTCGGGGTGCCATCTTCGGCCAGGAAATATTCCCCCTTGAACACCAGAATATCCCCCTTCTGCTCCACCGAATCGGCGCGCATACCGTGGATGAAGTCTTCGTGGCTCTTGATGATCTTGTTGGCCATCTCAAGCAGGGCAGTCTCGGTGATCAGCTCTTTTTGTGGTTGCATGCTCGTCTCCTTAAACGACTACTGGACAGGGAAACCGTGGATCCCTGCCTCTGATTGAAGAGGCGCCCAGCATACTGCAAACAGGGTTTTTCTGTCATTGATATGACCCCGATTTGTGGCTGTTTATCCGATCACCAGATTCTTCAGCCAGCGGCGCTGGCGAATGCGGCGCTGCACCAGCAGCACCTTGCTGAACTCCTCCAGCAGCACCACCGCCACCACCCAGGAGAGGGGCCAGCCGAGCACAGTAACGGCCACCCAGGCGAGCGGGATGCCGATGCACCACATGCCGACGATATCGATGAAGATGCTGTAGTTCACATCGCCGCCGGAGCGCAGCACCCCGATGATCCCCACCATGTTGAACACCTTGAGCAGCATCCCCAGACACATGATGCCGAGCACCTGTCCCGCTTCTGTCATCAGCTCGGGGGGCAGGTTGCCGACCCATTGCAGCAGGTTGGCTTGCAGCAGCCAGACCGCAATCCCCACCAGCAGCGCGCCAATCGGTGCCAGCAGCAGGAACAGCTGGGAGTGCTGCCAGGCTACCTCGTACTCCTCGGCCCCGAGCCGGTGGCCGAGCAGGGTGGAGCAGGCCACCGCCAGCCCGAAGAAGAGGGAGATAAGGATGCTCTCCAGGGTGCCGAGGGTGGTCATGATGGCCAGCGAATCGGTGCCAAGATGGGCGTAGAGAAAGCCGTAAATCAGCATGCCGAAGGCCCAGAGCCCGTCATGGAACAGCAGCGGCAGGGCGATCAGGGTAAAGCGCACCACCTCCTTGCGTTTGAAGGCGGCCAGCCAGTCATTTTTTCGCGGGATCAGGCGCGCCTCGTAGCGTCTCACGTAGATCAGCAGCAGGGTCGTTTGCAACAGCCGTGAAAGGGTGGTGCCCCAGGCCGAGCCAGCCACCCCCATCGCCTCGAAGCCGAAGTGACCGAAGATGAGGGCGTAGTTGAGGATGACGTTGGCGATGATGGCGATAATGCCGATGCGGGTTGGTGCGGCGGCATTGCCGACCGAGCGCAGGGCTGACTCCAGCGGCACCACGATGGCGGTGCAGAGGATGGTGGCGCCGGTGATCATCAAGAATTGATCCGCCAGTGCCCGCAGTGCCGGATCCTGACTGGCAAAACCCAGCACGCTGCCCGGTGATAACACATAGATGAAGGCAAAGGGCAGGGTGACCAGCAGGGCGCCCACTATGGCCAGCGCCAGGGAGCGGCGCACCCCGGCCATCTCCCCGCGCCCGAAGTATTGTGCTGCCAATACCGAGACCCCGCCCGCGAGGCCCGCTATCACCAGCAGATTGAAAAAGAAGACCCGGTTACCCAAGCCGACCGCCGCCACTGCCGTGGTGCCAAGCTGGCTCACCATCATGATATCGATGAGGCCGAGCAGGGAGAACATCATGGACTGCAGCGAGACAGGCAGGGCCAGTCGCCACAGTCGGGTCATGAACTCGCGATCGGTGGTTTGTTTTAAAATCGCTTGCCAATAATTCATTAGTGTTAACCGGGTTTGAGAAAAGCAAGGTTTGTCATGGGTATGATAGGGGCATGTCGGGGCGTTCTCACTGTGAGTGCCTCTCGGTTTTCTTGTGCAAAACTATCCTGTTGAGGTGTTATGCCATTTGCCAGCGAGTGTCTGGAGATAGCACCAGCCTGTGAAGAGCAGATGCTGGGACGTGAAGGGCTGCCCCTGCTCGGCGAGGCGGGGATCTTCCTTAGCGGGCTTTCGAAGATCCGCGATCACTACCTGATCCGCCGCAATCGCCCCGAGTTTCACATCCTGATGGTGAGTCATGACGAAGGGGGAGCGCTGCTCACCGACGAGGGGGAGCAAGCCATTCCGGCCGGGTCGCTGATTTTCCTGCCCGCCGCCGTGCCCGGCGGTCTCAAGCTGATTGGTGAGCGCTGGCAGATCAGCTGGATTTTGCTCGATGATGTGCCGCGCTGGCAGCATCTGCACCGCCTCGGTCACCGTATCTGGCAAGGGGATGGTGGCGATCAGCTCTACCACCTGCTCAGCCTGATGCAGGGGGAGGGGGTTCGCTCCCCGCTGCAGCCCCAACTGCTCAGCCTGTTGCTGGCGTTGCTGGAGCGCACCCTGCAAGGGGAGGTGCGCGGCACCCCTGAACTCAGATTGCAGGCGCTGTTTCGCCGGGTGGAGGCGCGCCTGGACGAACCCTGGAGTGTCGCCCTGCTGGCTCAGCAGATGGCCTGCTCCGTGCCCCATCTGCACCGGCTCTGTCAGCAGGCGTTTGGCATGGGGCCCATGGCCAAGGTAACCGAGCTCAGAATGAACAAGGCGCGCCAGCTGCTGCTCTATACCAACTGGCCACTTGGCGAGCTGGCGGCCCGGGTCGGTTACAGCGATGGGGCCAACTTTGCCAACCGCTTTCGTCGTCTGACTGGTCAGACCCCGGGGGCATTTCGTCGACTCGGTCGCAAACCTTTTGCAACGGATATGCAAACTCTTTGAAATTAATGACACAAGCCCCTAGGATCGGCGGGTTCCTGCGTCTAGCTAACCGTTTAGGTACCAAGATCCATCAGGGCGAGAGCGTGAACATATTGTTAAATTGACTTCAATTCAGCCAGCCCTGCATCCAATACCTTTTCCAGATATGGGCTGCTCATGCCCGCAAATTGCTGCTTCTTCCGCAAGCTTGCCTTACGGCTGGTTTCGGCTCGCAGCATGTTTTGCGCCATGTGTCGTGCACAGGCCAATATTTGAGGGGCATCACCTCGATATATCTGGCAGGCATCCTCATTCATCACGACATCCAGAACCCAGTGCAGGCTATTTTCAATTGCCCAGTGCCCTCGTACCGCTGAAGCAAACTGCTCTGGTGTCAGTTCAGCCGAGCTGATGTAGTAGCGATACTCCATCGAAAATTTTTCCATATTTTCAATTCGATAGGATATTGCGACACCGACAGTCTTCAGCGATTTCCACTCTGGAAATTGCTCTGATAGTG
>NZ_JAPDBM010000006.1:0-104200 GCF_027705265.1 Aeromonas sp. QDB11
AACGAAAAAGGCACTATCAATAAAATGATGGTGCCTTTATTTTCAATAGCTTAGCTGTTATGGCTTAGTTCATGCCGTAACGCTTGAGCTTCTTGCGCAGGGTGCCACGGTTGATACCCATCATCACGGCAGCGCGAGTCTGGTTACCACGGGTGTACTGCATGATCACGTCCAGCATCGGCGCTTCGACTTCGGAGAGAACCATATCGTACAGATCAATCACTTCCTGACCGTTCAACTGGGCCAGGTAGTTACGCAGGGCCTGTTGCACAGAGTCACGCAGGGGGCGCTGGGTCGGCTCGGCAGCGTGATTGTGAGTAGTTGTTACCAATGCATCAGAAGTCAGGGTTTGTTCGAACATATTCGGTCGGCTCTTTAGTTATCTTGTTAACCTAATCCATCGAAATACGCTTCGAGTGCCTCAAGTTGCGCGTCTGCGCAATCCAGGGCATTGAAGTGCTTACGGAATTCTCGGCCCGTCTCTTCTTCATCCAGATACCAGCCCACGTGTTTACGGGCTATGCGCGCTCCCAGATATGCACCATAAAACCGGTGCAGGTTGGTTACATGCTCGTTCATCAGGGTGCGAACCTCTTCCCTCTCGGGAGGCGGCAGCTTGGTGCCCGTCTCAAGAAAATGACGGATTTCCCGGAAAATCCAGGGTCGTCCTTGCGCAGCTCGGCCGATCATCACGGCGTCGACACCGGTATAGTCGAGGACATACCGGGCTTTCTCCGGGCTGTTGATGTCACCATTGGCGACAACAGGAATCGATACGGCCTGCTTAATCGCCCTGATCGTGTCGTACTCCGCTTCGCCCCGGTAGAGGCAGGCACGGGTACGACCATGCACGGCGAGGGCCGCGATACCGCAATCTTCGGCGATTCGGGCGATCTCCACGCCATTGCGGTTATCCGGATCCCATCCTGTGCGGATCTTCAAGGTGACAGGCACCTCCACTGCATCCACCACGGCCCGGCAAATTGCTTTGACCTGATCGGGGGCACGCAGCAGGGCGGAACCTGCCAACTTCTTATTCACTTTTTTTGCCGGACATCCCATGTTGATGTCGACGATCTGTGCGCCCTGCTCCACGTTGTAGCGGGCAGCAAACGCCATCATCTCGGGGTCGGCCCCGGCAATCTGGACCGATCGCAATCCGCCTTCTGCAGAGTGATCCATCCTCATCCGGGTTTTCTGGGTATCCCAGACATCCGGGTTGGCCAGCAGCATCTCGGAAACGGCCATGCCAGCCCCCAGTCGCAAACAAAGTTCGCGAAATGGTCGGTCAGTTACACCGGCCATGGGAGCCACAATCAAAGGAGTTTCAAGCGTGTGGGGACCTATCTGCATTCCACGGTTACCATCGGCTTAGGGCGGCGTATATTACGCATTTTTTAGGCAGGAGAAAAGGTTAGTATTTGAGCGTCAGCCATTTTTTTCTGAAAAAAACGTCGCGCCAAGGCTTGCAAATTCTGGAGTTATTGAAAAACGGCCAGATTGCTCGTGAGGGATGGCTGTACTACCTATGTCGGTTGTCTGCATAATTGTCAGTCCACTTGCCGGCCTGCTTTGCGTTATGATAACGGGCTTAAGTCGAGCAAATGCTCCAAACATTTATGCAACAAAAGCGGATTGGGGATCTATGACGTCAAGGTTCATTACATCACTCTGGCCGTGTCTGCTGGGGGCCGTGCTGGGGTCGGCACAGGCGCAGACCATCAGTTTCGGCGAAGCCTGGACTCGGGTCATCCAGCAGGATGAGGGGCTGGCCGCCGAGCAGGCCGGGGTCGATCGGGCCAAGCAGCTGCGCGAGGCCGCCAAGGCCATGTATCTGCCCAAGGTGGATCTGGGGGCCAGCTATACCCACCTCGATCAGCCGATGGAACTTGATCTGATGGATCTCAACCCCATCGCCAACCATCCGGAAATGGTCAAAGCGTTGCAGCATATCCTGGGCGGGCTGCCGATCCCGCATTTCACGCCCGATGATTTCGTTACCCCGCTGACCAAACAGAACGTGGTGACCAGTTCGGTCAAGATGCTGTGGCCGCTGTTTGCCGGTGGCCGCATCGATGCGGCGCAGGATATCCGCCAGGCACAGGTGAGCGAGGCGCAGCAGCTGCTGGTGCTCAAGCAGCAATCCACCTTCGAGAGCCTCTCCCAGACCTATTTCGGCGTGGTGCTGGCTGCTCAGGTGGTGCAGACCAAACAGGAGATCGAAGAGGGGCTGGCCCACCATCTGGATCACGCCAAGAAGCTCGAAGCGCAGGGCCAGATCGCCAGGGTGGAGCGCCTCTCCGCCCAGTCGGCCTATGATCGGGCCCGCATCGATACCCAGAAGGCGCGCCGCAGCCTCGAGATCGCCGAGCTGGCCCTTGGCCGCATGCTGAAGTTGCCAAATGCCCAGCCGGGCAGCGGCCTGTTCGTCAACAAGGAGCTGCCGCGCCTTGAGGGGGTGGTGAGCCAGACCCTGGAGGTGCACCCCGGTCTCAAGCTGCTCAGCGCCAAGAAGGAGCAGGCCAAGGGGCTGATCCGGGTCGAGCAGGGCAAATATGCCCCCGAGGTGTTCCTGTTCGGCAACTACAACCTCTATGAAGATGATTCACTCGCCTCCAAGACAGCGCCGGACTGGCTGGTGGGGGTGGGTGTCAGCATGCCGCTGGTGAGCCGCGATGGCCGCTCCGAGACGGTGCAGGCCGCCAAGAGTGCCGAGCTGCAAGTCAATCTGCTGCAAGCCAAGACCCGTCAGGATCTGGAGTTGCTGGTCGAGAAGACCTGGCGCGAAGCAGCGCAGGGGCTGGAGGAGTATCAATCCCTCTCTTCCACCCAGGCGTTGGCAGAGGAGAACGTGCTACTGCGGGACAAGGCGTTCGGGCAGGGACTTTCTACCTCCCTTGATGTGGTGGATGCCCAAAACCAGCTGGCGGGGGTCAAGACCCAACGTGCGGCGGCGGCTTATCAATATGTGGTGTCGCTGGCCCGTCTGCTGGCCCTCTCTGGCCAGATGAACAGTTTCAATCAATATCAGCATGGTCAGGTGATCGAGGTGAACTCATGATCCCGGCCCTGTCTGTTTCTTTTTTCATGTCTGTTTCGACCGCCAAGGGTCGCCCGTTTGTCGAGGTGAAGTGATGAGCCATCCCCCCATCAAAAAGAAGATGAGCCAGGGTAAACCGCTGTTGTTGCCGCTGGCGCTGGTGATCCTGGTAGTCTGGCTCGGCTGGCGTTTCTGGCTCGCCTATCAGCCCGAGCCGGTGCATCTGCAAGGGCAGATTGAAGCGCAGCAATATTCGGTCTCCTCCAAGGTGCCGGGCCGCATCGACGAGGTGCTGGTTAAAAAGGGCGATCAGCTGACCAAGGATCAACTGGTCTTTACCCTGGCGAGCCCCGAGATTGAAGCCAAGCTGAGCCAGGCCAAGGCCGGTGAGGCCGCAGCGGGTGCGCTGGCGCAAGAGGCGGAGAAGGGGGCCCGTGCCCAACAGATCGCTGCCGCCAAGGATCAGTGGCAAAAAGCCAAGGCTGCCGCCCAGCTGCGTGGCAAGACCTATGAGCGGGTCGCCAGCCTGCACCGAGATGGCGTGATGCCGCTGCAAAAACGCGACGAGGCCTGGACCGCCTGGCAAGCTGCACGCTACAGCGAAGGGATGGCGTGGCAACAGTACCAGATGGCGTTGGAAGGGGCGCGGGAAGAGACCAAGATCGCCGCCCGTGAGAAGGCCAAGATGGCGGCGGGTTCCGTGGCCGAGGTTGAGGCCTATCTGGCCGACACCCGCATCACCAGCCCCCACAATGGTGAAGTGAGTCAGGTGTTGCTGCGCAGCGGCGAGCTGGCGCCACAAGGTTTCCCGGTGGTGACCCTGCTCGACATGAGCGATGCCTGGGCCCAGTTCCACGTGCGCGAGGATCTGCTGCCCCGCTTCCCGGTCGGTACCGAGTTTGATGCCCGTATCCCGGGCCTTGGCGATCAGATGGTGCGCTTCAAGGTGACCCATGTGGCCGTGATGGGGGATTTTGCCACCTGGCGCGCCACCGATACCCGTCAGGGTTTCGATATGAAGAGCTTCCAGGTGGAGGCTCGCCCGCTGCAACCGGTTGAGGGGCTGCGGGTTGGCATGAGTGTGCTGGTTGAACTCTGATGGGACGTGAATTTCGGCTGCTGTGGCAGGATCCGTTCAGCCGTGCCCTGATGAGCTGGGTGCCGCTGCTGCTGATGGGGATCCTCTGCTGGATCTTCTCGGCAGGGCTGGCTCGCGACCTCAAGGTTGGGCTGGTGGATCTCGACCACAGCATGCTCTCGCGCCAGCTCGCCTTCTCGCTGGATGGCTCGGCCGGGCTCAAGGTCGCGCAACAGTTTGACTCCATCGATGCCGGTGCCCACGCCCTGCGCGGTGGCGACATCTATGCGCTGGTGGTGCTCCCCAACCATCTGGAGCGGGATGCCCGTCAGGGCACCCAGCCGCAGGTGACGGTGTTCAACAACGGCCAGTTCATCCTGATCGCCAAGCTGGTCAACTCGGCGCTGGCGCAGGTGGTAGGCACCCTTAACGGTCAGGTCGGCGTGCTGGAGGCGATGGCCGATGGCAAGGCGCTGCCCGGCGCGCTCGGGCAGTCGGTGCCTATCAGCAGTCAGGTCACTGCGCTCTATAACCTCAACTCCAGCTATGCCCAATTTCTGCTGAGCGCCATTCTGCCCGCGGTGTGGCAGATCCTGGTGGTGCTGTTCGGCCTCAATGCGCTGGCCCGTACCGATCGGCTGGGACTGGACTGGACCACTCGCGGTGTCTGGTTTGGCCTCTGGCGCACCCTGCTGCCCCACGTGCTGATTGGCTGGGGCTGGGGGATTGTCTGGACGCTGCTGCTGTTCAAGGGCTTCTCCTACCCCATGCACGGCAGCTGGCTGGTGCTGGTGGTGGGTCTGGGGCTCGCCTCGGCGGCCTGCGTCACCATGGGGGCCTTTTTCTACGGCATCATTCGGGATCCGGCGCGCGCCCTATCGCTGGCGGGGGCTTACACTGCGCCCGGTTTCGCCTTTATGGGGGTCACCTTTCCGGTGAGTGCCATGGGGGATTTCGCCCGCTTCTGGCGCAGCCTGTTGCCGGTCTCTCATTATGTCGAGCTGCAGATTGGTCAGAGCAACTACGGTCTGCCTCTCGCATCGGCGTTGCCGCAACTGGGGGCGCTGCTGCTGTTTCTGCTCCCCCTGCTGCTGGTGGTACGCCGTTACAAGCAGCAGGCCGAGCTTGCCCGTCAATCAGCCGTAGTGGCCGTCGCCGAGAAGGAGCCTGAGTGATGCTGGGATTTGTCGATCTGTTGCGCCTAGAGCTGCGCACCCTGCTGGCGGATCGCGCCATCATGCTCACCCTGTTTGGCGGGGTGGTCTTCTACTCGTTTCTCTATCCCCAGCCCTATCTGCATCAGCTGCCGCGGGAAGAGGCAGTAGTGGTGGTCAACGACGATGGCAGTCAGTTGTCCCGTCAGCTGGAGTTTATGGCCGATGCCACGCCGCAGGTGAAGCTGGTGGCGCGGGCCAATTCACTGGCCGAGGCGCGCCAGCTGATGATGGCCGGGAAGGCGAGCGGGATCCTGCATATTCCCAACCACTTCTATCGGGACCTGATGCAGGGCAAGAGCGTCACCCTGAGTTATGCCGGTGATGCCTCCTACTTTCTGGTCTACGGTACCATTGCCGAGGGGCTGGCGCAGGCCGGCGGCACTCTCGCCGCGCAGGTGAAGGTGGCGCGGCTGTTGAGCCACGGCGAGGCACTGCCACAAGCGGCCATGGGCTGGAATGCGGTGGCCCTCAACGTGGTGCCGGTGTTCAACCCGACCATGGGTTATGTGAACTACGTGGTGCCAGCGGTGTTCGTGCTGATCCTCCATCAGGTGTTGCTGATGGGAGCGGGGATCCTGGGGGCGACCCAGAACCAGCG
This sequence comes from Aeromonas sp. QDB11, assembly GCF_027705265.1. Taxonomy (NCBI): domain Bacteria; kingdom Pseudomonadati; phylum Pseudomonadota; class Gammaproteobacteria; order Aeromonadales; family Aeromonadaceae; genus Aeromonas; species Aeromonas sp. QDB11. The sequence continues at coordinate 5,934 of NZ_JAPDBM010000006.1, forward strand.
CAGCTGCCGCGGCGAGCATGGTTACTGGCAAAGCGCGCCTGTATTGCCGCTGCTGCTGGCCAGAACCCTGGTGCTGACGGGGTTGTTCCTGCTGCCGGTGAGCTACTTCCTCGGCTTCTGCTTCGATCACTACAATATCGCTCGTCATGCAGATCCGCTGGAGCTGTGGCTGTTTGCCCTGCCGTTCCTGCTGGCGACCTGCTGGTTCGGTATTGTGTTGGGCGCCATCTTTACCCGGCGCGATCTGCCCACTCAGGTGGTGTTGATCTCCTCCCTGCCGCTGGTCTTTCTGGCGGGCTTTATCTGGCCGCTGGAGCTGATCCCTGCCCCTCTCAACTGGCTGGCTCAGTGGGTGCCCACTATCCCCGCCATCGAGGGTTTTCTGCGCCTTAACCAGATGGGGGCCGACTTTGCGCAGGTTTCCCGTTACTGGTGGCAGCTGTGGGGACTGGCGCTGCTCTACGGCGCCCTGGCCTGCCTGCTGCTGCGTTGGCGGCAGCAGTCGCAGCTAGTTGCTGGCCCATCAGTCGTTCAGAGTGAAACGACCGCCGGTTAGCGGGATGGTGCAAGCACGTGTGAGATGGCGTGTGCGGTATAGCGGAAACGGTCAGCCCAAGGGCTGACCGTTTTGTTATGTGGTGGGGTTAAGCGGTTTTACTGCTGGTTTAGCCGCGTTGGAGTTCGGGATCGCCGATGGCGTAGATCTGCCCCACTGCCGTCTCATCCGCCAGCAGACGCAAGCCTCGGGCGGCCACATCGGCGCGGCGCACCAGTCCGTGTACCTCCTTGCCCTGACTCAGCTCGGCGCGGCCGGTGGTGTCGCCATCCTGAAGGCCCGCCGGGCGAAGAATGGTCCATGCGAGGGCGCTGGTCTGCAGCCAGCTCTCCGCCAGACTCTTGAGACGTACCTCGTGACCGAAGGCGGCGCGGGCCCGCTCCGGCAGATACTGCCAGCTGTCGCCACAGCCGAGGGAGGTGACCAGCAGCAGCCGTTTCAGGCCTGCCTGCTCCATGGCATCGATCACATGGCGGTTGCCCTGATAGTCCACCGGCGCGGCTTGACGGAAGCTGCCGAGGGTAGAGACGACTTGTGCATTTTGCCCTGCCCGGACACATGCCTGCTGCACCGCAGCCGGATCCAGCGCATCCCCCTCGATCACCTCAACTCCCAGCGCACTCAGTTCCATGGCCATCTCGGGGCTGCGCACCAGCGCAACGACCCGGTGCCCTTGGTTCAGGGCGTGATGAGTAAAGGCGCGGCCCAGCCCGCGGCTGGCTCCGAAAATCAGTGTGGTTGGCATAGATGAGCTCCCTTGGCAAAAGGGGCTAGCCTAGTGGCTTGTTCGTCTGCTGTAAATGAGAGTTGTTTCTATTTGTGAGTCAGCAAGGAGGAGAAGGTGCGAGCCGTCAGCGACTCGCACTCTTTGAGAGGGATCAGCCGTTGTAGTTGCCGATGCTGGGGCGACGGCTGGGGCCGCTCAGGTGGATATCCACCGGATTGAACGCCTTGATCGCCTCATAGCTGAAATCACCGATCGCCTGATGCAGGCTCTGGGGCGTGTGGTTGGTGATGATGATGACGCTCTTTGACAGGTTGCGACGGCGGCGCAGCAGGTGGCCGAGGAAGCTGGACTGGCTCTCCGCCATCTTGGCGCGGTTGGCCGATACCTCATCGATGATCAGCAGATCCACCTCTTCCAGCGCGCGGCGGTACTGGTTGCGCTCGTCCTGATCGGGGATCACGTTGAAGAACAGCCGATCGACGATGGAGGCCCACTGCTGGAAGATCACCGATTTCTGGTGACGGGCGATCAGCTCATGCGCTACCGCCCCCGCGAGGGTCGACTTGCCGGTGCCGTAGTCGCCATAGATCAGCATGCAGCCGCCACCGCTCTTCTCCCAGTGCTCGAAGCCGCTGATAAAGTAACGGGCGGTTTCGATAGGGTATTGCAGCGCCGGATCTGTGGCATCCATTTTGTCGAACACCCAGTCGGGGTTGAGGTCGGCCTGGGCGATCAGTTTCTGGATCCGTTCCTGGCGGGCTGCCTTCTGCAGCTCGCGCACCTCGGCGTTGGCCTTGGCGTCGTACTCCTTGCGCAGGGTCTCGTAGTCATACTGACCGCCGCCGGTCTCTTGTTGCAGGCGACGAATGCGCTCCAGCAGGCCACCCACATGGCGGCTCAATTCCGGGTCGTGAATGCGGTGATCCTGCTTGGCCTTGGCGATCTTCTGGCGCTTGGCTTCGATCTCTTCCAGCTCCTGGCGCAGGGGATCTTGCGGGTCAGTCATGGAATGCTCCTTCTGCTCGATCAGGGATGGGTAGACAAGGGGTTGATTCTGCCTGCAGGCGGGGGCCGCTATCAATCATTATCCGGCTCCTGCTGCGCTGCGGGTTCTTGCGTCTGCTGTTGGGCCAGTCGCTTGGCCTCTTCAATCATCTGTTGGGCCCGTTTGCTGGGGCCCGACTCTGCCGGGGCCGGCGTCACCTGCTGGTAGCCCTGCACCTCCATCGGTTTGCGACGGGTATAGCGGCGGGTCTTGAGGGCGCGAATGAACTTGAGCATCCATTGATGCTGGGAGTCGAACACCTCGGGGCGCCCCAGCCAGTAGGCGATAAACTCCCCCAGATCTTCTTCGCTATAGCTGGCATCGATCACCCCGCACAGACGGGCGAGGGCGGGCAGCTCCTCGTCCGGTCGCCATTGCAGATGCATCTGGAAGGGGCGCTCCGGCAGCGGGCTGCGCAATTTCTGGGTCAGCAATGGCAATTGGAACGGGCACTGATGGTAGTGCTCACTCTCGGGCTGGGCCTCGACTTGCAGCAGGCCCGCCTCCATCAGTTCATCGAACAGCTCGGTGAGCTGGCGGGCATTGACCTGAAACGAAAAGCCGCAGGGATCACCCGGATCGACCACTGCCAGCGCCCGACCCAGCTCGGGATAGTTGAGCCTTGCCGCCTGATTTTCCAGCACCAGTCGGCGCAGCTGCAGGGTATAGAGACTACGAGCCGGATGGGACAATCTGGGGTGGGCAAGGGCGCTGTATTCGGCTGGGGTCATGGTCTTCTTCACGAGCTGGAGTGGGGGGCATTATCCCTTATGGCGCCCACTTGCACAATTCGGATGGCGGTCGCAGTCGCGGGGCCTCCCGAGTGAATAGAGCTGCGCGGGCGGATAGGGTTCTCTTGATGCCATCGTATGATCGAGGTCTACTTTTGACGCAGGGTTTCCGCGCTGACCGCACTTTTGAGCTAGTCTTAATACCTAAATAACCAATTGACTAATAAGAGCTTTATCAAGATGTCAAAAGCCGGGCCACGGATCCTGGTGGTGGAGGACGAGGCCGTTTTTCGCCACTCGTTAGTAAGTTACCTCGCACGGGACGGGGCAACGGTGTTTCAGGCCGAAGATGGTATTGAGGGGCTATCGGCGGCGGCCCTCTACCATCCTGATGTGGTGCTCTGCGATCTCAATATGCCCAATATGGATGGCCACGAGGTGATCGCCTGCCTCTCTGCGCGCTATCCCCATATTCCGGTTATCGTCATTTCGGCCCAGAGCACCATGGAGGCAGTCGCCAGCGCCTTGCGTGCCGGTGCGCGGGATTATCTGCTCAAACCCCTCGAGGATTATGCGCTGGTCGAGCGCAGTATCGAACAGTGTCTCAACGGCAGCGCCAATCGGGCGCAGCAGCTTGAGCTGATGGATCACATCGACTATTTCAGTGCCCACGACAAGGCGGCCAGCCGCCTGCTGGCGGGGCTCAAGCCGCCGGGCTTGCAGGAGTGGGGCCCCTGGCAGGTCACGTTCAAGGGGCTGGGTCAGTTGTTTATTCCCGATACCTTCAAGGTGGAAGACAAGCTGCTGGTGCTGGTGATGGAGCTGCCGATCATGGGGACGGATGCGGCATTTTGTGGTGCGCTGGTGCGCTCCTTGATGAACGTCCCCTACCGCCAGTTTCAGCAGAACGAGAGCCGGTTGCTGAGCCAGCCGCACCGGTTGCTCGACTACCTTAACCATCAGTTGATGGCGTCCGGGCTTCGCCACTCTTTTGCCATGGCGGCGCTGCTGTTTGATCAGCATGATGGGCTGGTGTTTGCCAACGCAGGGCTCACCTCTCCCCACTGGCTGATGCGCTCCGGCGGCTTGCCCCTTGGCCTGATGCGCAGTAGCCACTACGCCCTGCACAAACGCAGCTGGCATGAACCGTTCGCCCTGCAGTTTCGCAGTGACAGCGGCGGCTCGCTGGATGTGCAGGTTCGTCATCACTGATGCCGCCTGATAAACAGGCTAAAACAAACAGGGCGCCGATGGGCGCCCTGTTTGTTGTTTACAATCCTGACCGTTTAGACGGTGGCGGATTGCAGTTTCTTCTCTTGAGCTTGCGGCTCTTTGGCCGGGCCTTCGGCACCGTGCATCCAGTAAACCAGGCGGTTGGCCATGGTCAGCAGGATCAGGGCGCTCAGTACCGCCGCCAGGGCGATGCCACCGAAGATGGCGATCGGACCGGCTTCACCCACGAAGGAGCCGATAAAGCCCGCAGCGTAGTTGGCCAGGGCAACGAAGCCAAACCAGGCGCCCATCATCAGGGAAGCCAGACGCAGCGGAGCCAGCTTGGTCACCATGGAGAGGCCAATCGGGGAGAGGCAGAGCTCGCCCAGGGTGTGGAACAGGTATGCGCCAACCAGCCAGAACATGGAGGTCTTGACGGTGTTGTCACCACCCTGCTGCAGCACGGCACCGACCATGAACAGGAAGCCGATAGCCAGGAACAGCAGACCCATGGCGAATTTCACCGGAGAGTTCGGCTCTTTCTTGCCGAGCTTGATCCAGATGGCCGCAACGACCGGTGCCAGAGTGATAATGAAGAAGGGGTTCAGGGACTGGAACCAGGCGGTCGGCACTTCGAAGCTGCCGATCATGCGGTCGGTATACTCCTGGGTGTAGAGGTTCATCAGACCACCGGCCTGCTCGAAGCCGGCCCAGAAGATGATGGTGAACAGACCCAGTACTAGAATAACCTTGATGCGATCCACTTCCTGCTTGGTCAGCGGTGCTTTCTGCTCGGTAGTACGCAGGGCGGCTGCGCGCTGGGCGGCAGTGACGCGACCGATGTCACCCAGGAAACGCTGGGCCATGGTGGCCTGGATCACCAGAGAGAGCAGCATACCGATACCGGCGCCGACGAAAGCAGCTTGCCAGCCGTAGGCCGTAGCGGCAGCACCACAGATCACACCTGCCAGCAGGGAACCCAGGTTGATACCCATGTAGAAGATGGTGAAAGCACCATCACGGCGATGATCGCCCTCTTCATAGAGGTCACCCACCATGGTGGAGATGTTCGGTTTGAACAGGCCGTTACCCACGATCAGCAGCGCGAGGCCCGCGTAGAACATGGTGTTGACCATATCCGGGAACATGGCGTGGGGCAGTGCCAGAGTGAACTGACCTGCGGCCATCAGCACGGCACCGATCAGGATGGCGCGACGTTGACCCAGGAAGGTGTCAGCCAGCCAGCCGCCGATCAGCGGAGTGATATAAACCAGACCGGTATAGATACCGTAGAGTTTGAGGGCATCTGCCTGACTCCAGCCCAGACCGCCGTTGGCAGTCAGGTCGGTCAGATAGAGCACCAGTACGGCACGCATGCCGTAATAGGAGAATCTCTCCCACAGTTCGGTACTAAAGAGCAAAAAAAGCCCTTTAGGGTGACCTAAAAAGGTCCCTTTTGACGGGTTATTCATTGGAACTTCCACCTGTGTCTTATATTTTTTTGAGTTTTTTATGCAAGGGCGAGAAACACGCCTCAATCCTTATAGAGCATGTGTGAATAAATTACAACATTATGATTTGCTGAGAGTTTATTTACTCTTGATTGATTTTTTGTTGCAAAAATGAAAAAGGAGCATCGTTTGATGCCCCTTAAATACGTCTATAAAAAACAGATTTATCAGCGATTACAACTGCTTGACGAACTGCTTCAGCCAGCCGATGAATTCACCATTCAGCTCGTGATGGCGCACACCATATTCCACATTGGCTTTCATGTAGCCCAGCTTGCTGCCGCAATCGTGGCTCTTGCCCTTCATGAAGTAGGCGTTGACCTGTTCCTGCTCCATCAGCATGGCGATGGCATCGGTCAGCTGGATCTCGTCACCGGCACCGGCCGGGGTCTTCTCCAGCAGCGGCCAGATATTGGAGGAGAGGACGTAACGACCCACCACCGCCAGATTGGAGGGGGCTTCGTCACGGGGCGGCTTCTCGACAATGGCCTGCATCGGCAGGGACATCCCCTCGCTCAGGGCCTCGCCCTTGATGTCGGCGATGCCGTACTTGTCCACTTCGCTCTCGGGAACCGCTTCCACCATGATCTGGCTGATCTGGTTCTCTTCGTACATGTGCACCATCTCGGCCAGGTTGTCCTGCTTGGGGTTGCTGGCAACGTCGTCGATCAGCACATCCGGCAGCAGCACGGCAAACGGGTTGTCACCGATCAGCGGGCGGGCGCACAACACAGCGTGGCCCAGACCTTTGGCCTCACCCTGACGGACGTGCATGATGGTGACGTCTTTAGGGCAGATCTGTTGTACCTCTTCCAGCAACTGACGCTTGACTCGCTTCTCGAGGGTCGCTTCCAGTTCGAAACTCTTGTCGAAGTGGTTTTCGATGGAGTTCTTGCTCGAGTGGGTGACCAGAATGATCTCCTTGATCCCGGCGGCGATAGCTTCGCGCACTACGTACTGGATCAGCGGTTTGTCGACCACCGGCAACATCTCTTTCGGGATGGCCTTAGTGGCTGGCAGCATACGGGTACCCAGACCGGCTACCGGGAGCACGGCCTTACGAACAACAAGAGGAGTCTTTTTCATGGAAAACTATCCAGCGGGATTAAAGTGCGGCAATCATACCCCAAGAAAAATGGGGCAGCCACAGGCTGCCCCATTTGCAACTGATCCATTCGACTTTATTTGACTATTATCATGTCTCTGTTGGCTTCCAGCGTGGCCGGGCCAATGCCATTGACATCCGCCAGCTGATCGACTGAGGTGAACTTTCCCTGTTTTTCCCGATAGTCGACGATGGCTTGTGCCTTCTTGTCACCAATCCCTTTAAGGCTGGTGAGTTCGGCAAGGGTGGCCGTATTGATATTCAGCTTGCCGGTCTCCTTGGCGACCGAGGCTGTGGTTGTTTGCTTGGGCGTTGCCTTATCTGCGGCCAGTACGGGTTGGCTGAACAGGGGCAAGCAGGCCAGCAGCATGATTGCAGAGAGTTTCTTCATCAGCATTTCCATTCCTCCATGATGTGGATATTGCCGAGCGGCACATTGATGAATAGCGTATCGAACGGGTCTTTTTCACTGCTATTTCTAACAGGTCAAAACCTCATGCCGATGGCGAAATATTTGCTATAAGCGCTTCGCTATGAATGCCCTCATATATCCAAGCGTATGATCTTGAATCTATTTTAGATACATCTTTAAGGTGGCGGGCACGCTTTCCCGCAGCGCTACGCTCGAGACATTTCTGGCTCATCACATGGCATTGTTCTGTGCAACACTGCGCTGATGGCATGTTTCACTGGTCTTCAAAAGAGAACCAATAAAAAAGGCTGCTCACCTGGGGTGAGCAGCCTTTGTGATCGGTTTTTTCAGACAGGCACTGATTAGGCTTGTTCGTCAGCCTGGGCAGCCTGGATACCGGTCAGGGCGATGGTGTAGACGATGTCGTCAACCAGGGCGCCACGGGAGAGGTCGTTGACCGGCTTGCGCATGCCTTGCAGCATCGGGCCGATGGAGACCAGGTCAGCGGAACGCTGCACCGCTTTGTAAGTGGTGTTACCGGTATTCAGGTCCGGGAAGACGAACACGGTGGCTTTACCAGCAACCGGTGAGTTCGGTGCCTTGGACTTGGCCACGTTCTCCATGATGGCCGCATCGTACTGCAGCGGGCCGTCGATGATGAGGTCGGGGCGCTTGGCCTTGGCCAGCTCGGTCGCTTCACGCACTTTCTCTACATCGGCACCGGCGCCAGAGGTACCGGTGGAGTAGGAGATCATGGCGACGCGCGGCTCGATGCCGAACGCGGCAGCAGAGTCGGCGGACTGGATAGCGATCTCGGCCAGCTGCTCGGCAGTCGGATCCGGGTTGATCGCGCAGTCACCGTAGACCAGCACCTGGTCAGGCAGCAGCATGAAGAAGATGGAGGAGATCAGGGAAGAGCCCGGAGCGGTCTTGATGATCTGCATCGGCGGACGGATGGTGTTGGCAGTGGTGTGCACCGCGCCGGATACCAGGCCGTCCACTTCGTTGCGCTCCAGCATCATGGTACCCAGTACCACGTTGTCTTCCAGCTGCTCGCGAGCAACCACTTCGGTCATGCCCTTGTTCTTGCGCAGCTCGACCAGACGCGGCACATAACGCTCGCGTACAACGGCCGGATCGATGATTTCGACGCGATCGGTCAGAACTACACCCTGCTGCTCGGCAACACGACGGATCTCTTCCGGGTTACCCAGCAGTACCGGACGGGCAATGCCACGCTCGGCACAGATGGCGGCAGCCTTGATGGTGCGCGGCTCGTCGCCTTCCGGCAGCACGACACGCTTGTTGGCCTGACGGGCCAGCTCGGTCAGCTGATAACGGAATGCCGGCGGGCTCAGGCGACGGGAACGGGTAGAGCTGACAGTCAGCGACTCGATCCAGTGCTTGTCGATGTGGCCAGCGACGTAGTCCTGTACCAGCTCGATACGCTCGCGGTCATCTTCCGGAATATCGACGTTGAAGTTTTGCAGGCTGACTGCGGTCTGCCAGGTGTTGGTACCGGTCATCATGATCGGCAGGCCGGTGGCCATGGCCTGTTGGCACAGCGCCATGACCTGCGGCTCCGGATGATAGTTACCGGTCAGCAGCAGGGCGCCCAGCTTGACGCCGTTCATGGCGGAGAGGCAGGCGGAGACGATGACGTCAGAGCGGTCGCCGGAGGTGACCAGCAGGCTACCCGGACGGAAGTGCTCAACCATGTTGTGGATGGAGCGGGCGCAGAAGGTCACGGTCTGCAGGCGACGGCTGTCCAGCTCACCCTTGTGCAGGATCTTGGCCGCCAGATGCTTGGCGAGATCCTTGGCGCGCGGGGCGATCAGCTGGGTGTTCCAGGGGATGCAACCCAGGATGCGCAGCGGGCTCTTGCCGAACACTTGCAGCACTTCCAGGTTGTGAGCTGCGTCAGAAGCGTGGTGATGCGCCTCGAACATCTCGGTCAGGTCAGGGCGGGTTACGCCATGCTCGTCAACCGGCGCGCCAACCTTGTTGATCACGCAGCCAACGATACGGGGGTTGTTGACACCACCGAAGTTGGAGCAAGCCAGTTCGATGCGCTCTTTCAGCTTCTGGCTGGAGTCATGGCCCGGATGGGTCACGAATACCATGTCGGCATCCAGAGCTTTAGCGACGTCGTAGTTCAGCTTGTTGGCAAAGGGCTGCTTGTCGGTCGGCACCATACCTTCGACAACCAGCACTTCGGCACCACTGGATTTCACGTGCTCTTCGAAGCGGGCAACGATCTCTTCCAGCAGGATGTCGGTGTTGCTGGAGCTGATCATGTTCTCGGCGTAGGAGAGGGTGAACGGCTCGGGCGGGTTGATGTTGGCAGCAGCGCGGATAACGGCGGTTGAGCGCTCGGCACCGGTTTCACCCGGACGCGGCTGGGCAACCGGTTTGAAGAAGCTGACATTGACACCGTGACGCTCCATGGCGCGAACAACGCCCAGACTCACGGAAGTTACGCCGACACCAGTGCCGACCGGGATAAGCATAATAGTGCGTGCCACTTTATACCCCTTGTTCATTTTTTGGGATCAGGAAAAGGCCGCCCTGTGGGCGGCCTCGAGTTACTGCGTCAATTAAGCGCCGACCAGTTCCAGCGCGTCGTGGGCGATAACCCACTCTTCGTTGGTCGGGATAACCAGGGCCTTGGTAGAACCAGCCTTGGTGATCTCGCCACCCTTGCCGAAACGAGCCTTCAGGTTGGCGTCGTGATCGACGTCAAAGCCCAGCAGACCCAGCTTGTTCAGGGTGATTTCACGGATAGGTGCGGAGTTTTCACCGATACCACCGGTGAAGACGACGGCGTCCAGACGACCATCCATGGCGGCGGCGTAGGCACCGATGTACTTGGCCAGGCGGTAGCAGTAAACGTCCATGGCACGCTTGGCTTCTTCTTTGCTGTCGTAGTTGTCTTCAACGAAACGGCAGTCGGAGGTCACTTCGGTCAGACCCAGCAGGCCGGACTCTTTGGTCAGCATGGTGTTGATATCGGCAACGCTCATGCCCAGCTTGTCGTGCAGGAAGAAGATGATGGCCGGGTCCAGATCGCCGGAGCGGGTACCCATGACCAGGCCTTCCAGCGGGGTCAGACCCATGGAAGTATCGACAGACTTGCCGTTCTTGATGGCGCAGACGGAACCGCCGTTGCCCAGGTGGCAGTTGATGATGTTCAGCTCTTCAACCGGCTTGTTCAGCTGCTTGGCAGCTTCCAGGCTGATGTAGTAGTGGCTGGTGCCGTGGGCGCCGTAGCGACGGATGCCGTTCTCTTTGTAGAGCTTGTACGGCAGGGCGTACAGGAAGGCTTCTTCCGGCATGGACTGGTGGAACGCGGTATCGAATACGGCCACGTTCTTGTCTGCCAGCGCCGGGAATACGCGGCGCGCTTCACGGATACCGATCAGGTGAGCCGGGTTGTGCAGCGGTGCGTACGGAACAGCGGCTTCGATACCGGCAATCACGTCTTCGCAGATGACAACGGAAGAGGTGAAGCGCTCGCCACCGTGAACAACACGGTGACCGATGGCGATCAGGTTCTTGGCCAGTTCCGGATTGAGCGGCAGGATCTTGTTGACGATGAAGTCCAGTGCTTCCTGGTGAGCGGCACCCGCGCCCAGATCGGCACTGCCTTTCTCGCCATGCAGTTTCCACTTGATGCGGGCGTCGTCGAGGTTGAAGCACTCGGCCAGGCCGGACAGCAGGTCATCACCGGTGGTTGCGTCAATGACAGCAAACTTCAGGGAAGAGCTGCCACAGTTAAGAACAAGAACCAGCTTACTCATGAATAAATCCTATCGCAGATTGGGTTGTGTAGGCGGATGCGTTGGACGCGGTGCGGCCAAAAACTTTCAACTTATCCTTATGAGGGTTGGCAATCTGTTGCTTGCCCCTTGTATAGTGATACAAGACCCGAAATCCAGACGTCCCTGACAGGTCAATAGCAAGACGCTTTTGACGCAAAAATGGGCGTACAAAGGATAACCCGATTGTTGAAAAATAACAAAGTCATCCTCAACCTTTGTTACTTTGCATCAAATTTTGTCGAGGTTTTGCCGTTAGTACGTTCAAAAAGCGCTCGGAGGTAGTATGAGCATGAACATTTTTGGAACTAAGTTACAGCAAGGGCGCCATTATATGACGCTTTGGCCGCGCCGTCCCGAGCTCAATTCGATGTTTCCTGAAAATCGGGTGATCAAGGCGACCGAGTTCGCCCTCAAGGTGATCCCCGCGCTGGCTGTGCTGAGCGTGATGCTGCAGTTCCAGTTTGGCGAGCTGCACTACTGGCCCTCCGTCATCACGTCCGTGCTGTTTCTGCTCAGTTTGCCGCTGCAGGGCTACTACTGGCTCGGCCAGCGTGCCGACACCCGTTTGCCCCCTTCGCTGGCGAGCTGGTATCGGGAGATCAACGGCAAGATGAACGAGCAGGGGGGCCGCCGCCAGCTGGTGTCACAGCCGCGCTACGAAGAGCTGGCCGATACCCTCAAGGCCGCCTTCCAGCAGCTCGATAAATCTTTTCTCTACGAATAATCCGCTTCAGATGCAAAAAGGCGCCAGTGGCGCCTTTTTTGTTGCGGTCGGTGTGCGGATCAGGCCGCCAGTACCTTGCGGATCTCCTGGATGGAGAGCTTGTACTGACGCGGGCACTGACGCCATACAGTCAGCATCCGCTGGTATTTGTCGCGCATGGCGATGTCGCTGGAGAGCTCGTCGCACGGGCACTTGAGCTCGGGGAAGCGCTTGTCCACCTCCAGCAGGAAGCAGACATAGTCGGCCAGCTCCCGCTCCTGGCTGCGGCTGTAGCCGTTGAACTCCAGCCGGCTGGCGTTGATCTCGCCCTGATCGGCGGCATCCAGATTGCCCCATGAGATGGCCAGTGCGTGGTGCAGCTCCAGGGTGTCGATCACCTCCTGGCAGGTCGCCAGATCCAGATGGCCGAAGCTCTTCTCCAGCTCGAGGATCTGCAGGCAGTAGCCGCGTTCGATGATGGTGCTAGCGCGCTGGTAGATGTCCGCCTTCTCCGGGTTGAGTTTCGCCAGAATTTCGTACTGGTTGCTCAGGATCAAACGCTCAGTGTTGCTCATGTTCATGGGATGTCTCGCTGGAAGATGATTCTGGGGTCACGTTAACCCATATATAAAATGAATTTTTTGATCTGGGCGGGGGAGTTGGTGAGAAAAATCCGTTGGCAAGGGGCTGCTGGCCAGACAAAAAAGGCCTGCGTGGCAGGCCTTTCAATCCCGCAGGGGAGGGTTATCCCTTGAGGAAATCCAGCACCACCTGATGGTGATCGCTGGTTTTGAACTTGTCGAAGTGGTGGGCAATCTTGCCCTCTTCATCGATCAGGAAGCTCTGGCGGTGAATGCCGTCATACTCCTTGCCCATAAATTTCTTCGGGCCCCAGACGCCAAAAGCATCGGCCACGGCGTGGTCTTCATCGGCCAGCAGGGTGAAGTTGAGCTGGTCCCGCTCTTCGAACTTCTTCAGCCGTTTGGCCGGATCCGGGCTGATGCCAAGTACCACCACATTGAGGGCGGCCAGCTCGGCGTTCACATCGCGCAGGCTGCAGGCCTGGGTGGTGCAGCCCGGGGTCATCGCCTTGGGATAGAAGTAGACCAGCACTTTTTTGCCGCGCAGGCCAGCGAGGCTGACCGGATTGCCATTCTGGTCGGGCAGGGAGAAATCGGGGGCGGGGCTGCCAGCTTGTAGTGGTTGCATGGGGTCTCCTCGGGTAAAACGCCCTCAGGCGTGTTTGCGATTGACGATAAACTCGAACGATTCGGCACCCAGTTGACGACAGAATTCGGCGAAGGCGGTTTGCGAACCTTCCACTTCACCCTCTCTGGCCAGATTGAGCTGAAAACTGATCTTCAGCAGGTTGAACGGCTGCTGCTCCAGGGTCATGGATTGCATCGCCTGGATGTTCCAGCCATGTTCGCTGAAGAACTGGGTGCACTGGCTTACGATGCCGGGCTCGTCGCGGATCAACAGGTCGGCACTGGCGCGGACGTCATACTGCAGGGACTGGTGGCGTTCGGTGCGTTTCATCATGGTGATGAGATCCCACTCCTGACTACGCAGGGGTAGGCTGATTTCGAGTTGCATCAAGCTGTTCCAGTCGCCCGAGAGCAGCATGATAAAGGTAAATTCATTGCCGAAGATGCCAAGGCGGCTGTCCACAATGTTGCAACCACAGCCACTGACGTGGCGGGTCACTTCATTGACGATGCCAGGCCTGTCCGTGCCGATGGCCGTTACGACCAGGTAGTGAGTCATAAATCTTCTCTCGTCCGTTATTTCGTTGCGAAAGCCGCGCTGGCAAGCCAACCCTCCGGCCCTGATGACCACTCCCTGAGGGGCGCTGCCGACTCTCGTCCATTGCTTTTTGTGCCGGATGGTATCACGGCTTGCCCCCTCTCTCCCTTGTTTTTCAAAGGGGGCAGCTTTACCATTACGCCCCTGAAAATCGGGAGAAAAGTCCATGTTACGCGGTAGTATTGTTGCGCTCGTTACCCCCATGCTGGCTTCAGGTGAAGTCGATTGGGCCAGTCTGGCCAAACTGGTCGACTATCATGTCAGCGCCGGGACCAGCGCCATTGTTGCGGTGGGAACCACGGGGGAATCGGTGACCCTGAGCGAGCAGGAGCATATCGCCGTCGTTGAAAAGACCGTTGAGTATGCTGCCGGACGCATTCCCGTCATTGCCGGTTGCGGCTCCAACAATACCGCCCATGCCATTGAATTGACCAGACGACTGGCCAAAACCGGCGTGGTGGCGGGCCTCTCGGTGACCCCTTATTACAACAAACCCACTCAGGAAGGTCTCTATCGTCACTATTGTGCGATCGCCGAGGCTAGTGGTCTGCCCCAAATTCTTTATAATGTGCCCGGTCGAACCTGCTGCGATCTCAAACCGGAGACCGTGGCCCGTCTGGCCAAGGTTCCCGGCATTATCGGTTTGAAAGAGGCAACCGGTGATTTGAGCCGCACCCCGCTGCTGCGTGAACTGTGCGGGCCGGAGTTTGCTCTCTACAGTGGCGATGATGCCACTGGTTGTGATTTTATGCTGCAAGGTGGCGATGGCGTGATTTCGGTCACCACCAATATTGCAGCGGCCCAGATGGCCGACATGTGTCGTGCTGCGCTGGCCGGTGATACCGGGCGGGCGCATGACATCAACAATCTTTTGATGCCGTTGCACAAGACTCTGTTCTGCGAACCGAGCCCTACCCCGGTGAAATGGGCCTGTGCCCAACTGGGGTTGATTGCAACAGCCACCTTGCGACTGCCGCTGGTTGACCTCACCCCCGAGGGCGAACAGCTGATGGCGCGAGCACTGACCACAGCGGAGTTGATGGCGAGTGTTTAAATCTAATGGAAAGGGAAATAGAGCCCGTCTGGTGCTGAGCGTTGCGACCCTGGCCGTCTTGGCCGGTTGCAGCACCCCCCAGGATCGCAAAATGGCCAACCGCGACTTCGATTATGAAGATGCCCGCCTCGAGGGGCGCGCGTTCTTGATCCCCGCAGGATTGAGCGCCCCCACCTTCAACAGCCAGTACGATATCCCGCCGCTGCCCGAGAGCAGCCGTGAAGGTGCCCTCGGCGCCCAGATCGACGTGCGCCCGCCCGCCCAGCTGCTGACCGTGGTACCGGGCAGTCAGGTGGTGCAGGCCGCAGCCGAACCGACCGTTGCCTTCTATGCCCTGAGCACCAGCCAGAGCGTGGAGCGCGATACCTGGTCGTTCCTGATGAACTTCCTGGCCAAACACAAGGTCACCACCGAGAAGCTGGATCAGCAGGACGGCGTATTGCAGACCGGCTGGTTTGACAACACGGTCGCCCTCGATGGCTGGGGTGAAGATGACGAAGATTTCAAAATCCGTCAGCGTTACCAGTTCACCGTGCGCAACGATGCCCAGCGCCACGCCGTCAACATGTCGGTTCGGGTGCTGGATCACGAAGAGACCATCGACGGCGAGACCAGCAACAAGCTGACCCCTGCCGATGCCCAGCGCTATGCCGCGCGGGTGCTGAACCAGTTCTCTCTCTATTACGACAGCCAGCTGAAAGCCCGCGAGCAGCACAAGTTCAACGATGGTATGGGCCTGCAGCTGGGTCTGGACAACAACGAGCTGAGCGCCTGGATTGCCGAAGGCTCCTTTGATCAGGTGTGGCGTCGCCTCAACCAGGTGTTGCCCGCTTACGGTTTCATCATCAAGGACACCCAGCAGTCACTGGGCTGGATCGACGTCGAGTACGAAGAGCCGGGTGCCGAGTTCTGGAAGGCGAAAGGGAGCGAGCCGTTCAAACTGGAGGAGGAGAAATACCGCTTCCAGCTTGGCGAAATGGCGGGAGGCAAGACCTCCATCACCCTGTTCGACAAGGACAAGAAGCCGGTATCGTCCGGGGTTATCTCCCAGATGTATATCAGCCTGTCCGAGGCGTTCGCCAAGGGGCTGGCCGATCAGGCAGCAGCAAAAGCAGAATAAATACAGGGGCCTTGTGCCCCTGTTTTGTTATCAGAATTCCCCTGAATACGAGGGGGGATTGTGACCGGTTTTCGATGATGCGAGCCCCCTTGCCAGCCCGTTGCAAACAGAGCGTGCGGGTGAGGGACTCGCGATGTTTACCCCCCACAAACAGGAAGTGTTATTAGCCATGAGTCTTGCAGATCAAGTATTGGCGGTGAATGACGATTTGCCGATCCGTACCGATAAACCTGTCCATTCCGGCAAAGTGCGCAGCGTCTACTGGTTGACCCCCGAAGACAGTGCCCGGCTCATAAAAGAGAAAGGCTATGATGTGCCGGCCGATGCGCCCCTCGCCCTCATGGTGATCAGCGATCGCATCTCGGCCTTCGATTGCATCTGGCAAGGTGTGGATGGCCTGAACGGCGTACCGGGCAAAGGGGCTGCGCTCAACGCCATCTCCAGCCACTGGTTCAAGCTGTTCAAAGAGAAGGGACTGGCCGACAGCCACATTCTGGATATTCCGCACCCCTTCGTCTGGATCGTGCAAAAAGCCCGTCCGGTAATGATCGAGGCAATTGCCCGCCAGTACATCACCGGCTCCATGTGGCGTGCCTACAAGGATGGCGAGCGCGAGTTCTGCGGCATCACCCTGCCGGAAGGGCTCAAAAAGGATCAGAAGCTGCCGGAAATCCTCATCACCCCGTCCACCAAGGGCGTGCTGAAAGGGCTGGATGGTGTGCCGGAAGCCGATGACGTCAACGTCTCCCGTGCCGATATCGAGCGTCACTATAAAGGCTTCAACTTCAGCAAACCGGCTGACATTGACCGCTACGAAGTGCTGCTCAAAGAGGGCTTCAACGTCATCAGCGACGCGCTGGCCGCACTGGATCAGATCTTCGTCGATACCAAGTTCGAGTTTGGTTACGTCCACGATGCGGCGGGCAACGAGAAGCTGATCTACATGGACGAAGTGGGCACCCCCGACAGCTCCCGTATCTGGGATGGCGCGGCCCTGCGCGACGGTCAGATTGTCGAGAAGTCCAAAGAGGGTTTCCGTCAGTGGCTGCTGAACCACTTCCCGGATCCGGACATTCTGCTCAACAAGAACCGCATGCCGGAACGTTTCGCCCTGGCTCGCGACAACAAGCTGCCGACCGAAGTGATGATGGATATCTCCAACACCTACGTCGGGATCGCCGAGAAGATCATCGGCCACAAGCTGGTGCGCTCTGCCAATCCCAAGCAGGAGATCATCGAGGTGCTGCGCGAGCAGTACGGTCTGATCGACTAAGGGTTGCTCTCTTTTTTTGTCGTCAACAAACAAACGTTTGCTGATGGCGAAGGAGATAGGCAGAGAAACAGACGGGCCCCGCTACGGGGCCCGTTTTTATTGCGGTTCTGGCGGCAAGCGAGCGGCGATCAGCCGTTGACCCTGAACACCTGACCGGTCTGGATGCCCAGTACCGACTTCTTGTAAGCCTGCGCCACCTTGGCGGCGGGCACCGGCACGAAGCCCGGGAAGAAGTCGGCGTATTTGTCCATCGACTCCGCCAGCACGGTGGGGCTCACCACATTGATGCACAGGCCCCTGGGCAGCTCGCAGGCGGCCGCTTTCACAAAGTGATCGATGGCGCCGTTGACAGTGCTGGCACTCACGCCCCAGTTGATTGGCTCCTCGCTCAGGATGCCGCTGATCAGGGTGATGGAGCCCTTGTCAGTCAGATAGGGGATGGCGGCGCGGGTCAGGTTGATCTGGCCCATCAGCTTGCTCTCCAGTCCCACCTGCCACTGCTCGTCGCTCATCTCGGTCAGACCGTTGAAGGCCACGCTGCCGCTGGCGACGACCAGCGCATCGAACTGGCCCAGCTTGGCGAACAGCGCCTTGATGGAGGCGGGATCGCGCATGTCGACCGTGGCATCGCCACGGCTGTGGCCGACCCGGATCACCTGATGATCTTTGGCAAGCAGTTCACTGACCGCGGAGCCGACGGTGCCGGAGGCACCCACAATCACAATTTTCATCTGCATCACTCCTGGTTGGGATGTGTCGATTTTAGCGCAACAGAAAATGCAAAAAAGCGCGTAAAATAAACCCATTGTTTCCATATTGGATCTAATGATGAATATCGCCCATCTGGCCAGCTTTTACGAAGTGGTGCTGCGCGGCAGTTTCTCGGCCGCTGCCGATACGCTGGGAGTGAGCAAGGGGATGCTGAGCCGCCACGTCAGCGCGCTGGAGTCCTCCCTCAATGCGCAACTGTTGCAGCGCACCACCCGCCGCCTCAGCCTGACCGAGGCAGGCAAGACCCTCTATCAGCAGGCGGGGGAGATCTTCGCGCTGGCACGACAGGCGGAGCAGGATATTCAGGCGCTGACCGAAGAGGATGGCGGCCGCCTGCGCTTTACCTGCCCGGTCAGCACCGGCGATCGCATGGTGAGCGAGCTGCTGACCAGCTTTGCTGCGCTCTGCCCCGGAGTTGAAGTCGAGCTCAACTTCACCAACCAGATGGTCGACATGAGTCAGGGAGAGAACGACATCGCCCTGCGCGCCATGAACGAGGTGCCGGACAATCTGGTGGCCCTGCCGCTCGGTCGGCTCAAGGATGTGGTGGTGGCGAGCCCCGCACTGGTGGCGCGCGAGGGGCGTCCTGCCACTCCCTATGAGCTGAGCGGGCGCAGCTGCCTGTTGCAGGGGCACAATCCGGCCTGGGAGCAGTGGCACTTTATCCGTGAGGGAGAAGAGGCCCACATTCTGGTGCAGGGCAAGGTGCGGGCTAACCACTACAGCACTGTGTTGCAATTGGCGCGCGCCGGTATGGGCTATGCCAAGTGTCCGCTGATGCTGGTGGAATCGCTGCTGACGGCAGGGGAGTTGGTGACGGTGCTCGACGAGTGGCAGAGCGGCCTGCATCAGCTCCATGTGCTGCATGCCCAGCAGCGACGGGTGCCGCGCAAGATCCGGCTGTTCAAGCAGGTGCTGGCCCAGTGGTTTGCCGAGCGGCCCAACTACCTGCTCTGAGCGGCGTTATTTTTCTGTCATCTTCGGCTGCTACCCTGCGCCCATCATCGGCATCAGGAAGATCAGCGGGAATGAAGAGCAATAGAGGGTTGACCGGGTTTGTGCTGCTCTGTGCAGTGTTGGCGGCGGGCAGTGCGCAGGCCGTAGTGGAAGTGAAGGTGCCGGATAATTTTCGCATCCTCGCGGTGAGCAACGGCACCTTGCAGGATGAGCAGCATGCCACCCTGGCGGATGGCGAGCAGCAACTGCTGGTGCGCTTCGAGGGGGTGATCCCCAGTCGCAGCAGCAGCGAGAATGACCGGCAGGTGCGCTCCGAGCCGCAGGTGGTGCGCTATCAGGGCAGCAATCAACATTTGCAGCTGACTGCCAGCGTACCGGGAGACGAGCGGGGCATGCAGGCGTATGCCAAGGCACCAGTGGTAGCGTTGCAGGAGAATGGCCGGGCGCTTGCCATCCAGCAGGATGCGCTGGTGACCAGCGGCATGCTGCTTGGGGTGGATTGGAACGGCAAACTGGCTGAATACAACCGCAGCGGCGGCAAGGCGGCGTTGACGGCCGTCGCCGTTGCTGCGCAGCCAACGGCTACGCTCGCCAGCGGGGCGCAACCCGTTGTGGCAGCCAGCGAGCTGGAAGGGCAGTTGCAGCAGTTGTTCCTGCAGGCCGATCCGGCCCTGCGCAAGCGCTTCATCGGTTGGGCCGTGCCGCAGCTTTAAGTTTTCCGCCCGTTGCAGTAACGTGGACACTCCTTTTTCAGGCGCTCTGTTCATCGTACTCAACGAGGTTTTCATGTTTGAATTGCATTCACGCCTGCAGGCAGATACCCGGTGGCTCGGGGATCTGCCCCTCTGCCGTGTCTTGCTGGCCAAAGACAGCCAGTATCCCTGGCTGATCCTGGTACCGCGAGTGGCTAACTTGCGGGAAATTCACCATCTGGCGCCGGAGCAGCAGCAACAGCTGATGCAGGAGTCCTGCGCCGTCGCCGCCCTGATGGAACAGGCCCTCAGCCCGGACAAGATCAACATAGGGGCGTTGGGCAATCTGGTGCCGCAACTCCACCTTCACCATGTCGCCCGCTTTGCGACGGATCGCGCCTGGCCCGGCCCCATCTGGGGAGCTCATCCGGCCGTGCCTTACGAGCCACAAGTTTTGGCGCAGCAGGCCGATACATGGCGTGCCCGGCTCGCCAAGCTGAGCGGTTTCACCCCTGTGGCTGCTGATAACGGAGTCAACTGAGAGGCGTGTCGCTATTTCAGTCTCCGGGCCGCGCCATCTGTTAGAGTTATGGTATAGATAAGCCCATTTTCGAAGTTCAGGAAGGTCCCATGATAGTGACAAGATCCGATGACGATGCCGTATTGACCACAGAGGATGTGCTGCTCAGCCTGTGCAACTCGGTGACGGACGTTTTGAGTGCCGCGACCATGAGTCAGGTGCGTTTTTCCGGCATGGTGCAGCGGATCAGCAAGACCTGCCTCAAGCCCGATATCGGCTGTTTCGTGCTGTTCGATGGCGGTTTTTCCGGTCTGGTGGTGATCAACTTCTCCGCCGCCGCCGCCATGGAGCTGTACGAGAGCTACATGCTCAGCATGGGGCTCTCCAAGGAGGATCTCGCCATCTCCCACACCTCTGACGAGGTGAGCAACGTGATGGGTGAGCTGATGAACCAGATCGTCGGCAGCTTCACCGTCAAGGTGGGCCGGGATCTGCAGACTCACATCACCCAGAACCAGCCGAAGATGCTGGCCCTCAACAAGCAGGTGATGCTGAGCGTCGATACCAACCTCGACAGCCCGGAGTCCCGCCGCGTCACCTTCTTCACCGCCCGCAACAACATCTTCTATCTGGAGCTGGCGATGGACAAAACCGAGTTCATCCGCATCCACAATGAGGGGATGGAGCATGAGGAGCTGGATCCCGATGCGCTGATCGCCCAGACCAAGCTGGATGCTGCCAAGCCGGTTCAGGCTGCGGCCCCGGTCGCCAACGATCACGACGATCTGCTCGACTCCCTCGGGATTTGAGACGCAAGCCAGACGACATCAAGGCCACTTTCGAGTGGCCTTGTGTTTTTGCGCTGTACCAGGGGTCAGAAGTTGTAGAGCAGGCCGGTGCTGAAGCGGGTGGCTTGTGAATCGTAGAAGCTGATATCCGAGCTGGATTTGCCATACGCCGCGCTGGCGGTCGCCGAGAGGGAACTGACGCCAAACAGGTTGTGCCAGAAGAAGATGGCGTTCGCCGCAAACTCGTCGGCATCGGCGTACTGGCCGAAGAGGGGGTTGGCCTCGTCATAGTTGCTCTGGCCGAGGTAGAGGTTGCTGACAAATGACCACTGGGCGCCCCGCTTGGCATAGGTCAGCTGCATGCCGCTCTGTTTGTAGCGCTGGGCGCGTCCGTCGAGATCCGCATCGCGATAGATCAGCGCGGGCTCAATCACGTGGCCGCCGCTAAAGCGCCACTGATAGGAGAGTTCGAGGGCGTGGATCTTGCCGTTGCGATCGAGGGCTGAGGCGTAGTTGGTATGGTGGATGGCGTCGTATTGCTGGCCGCTGCGCTCTTCATCCACGTCGATGTTGCGGGTGGTCAGGCTGCCATTGAAGTTGCTGCCCCAGATATTGTCCCAGCTTGCCCGCACGCCGGTCGAGTTGATGTCGGTCGAGCTGCGGGCCACCCCCACGGCGAATGGATCGCTCCACTGCTCGGTTGGCATGGCGCTGAACACCAGCGAGCCGCCGACAATCCCCTTGTCCCCCAGCTCTTGCCGCAGCCCCAGTTGCTGGGTGAAGTCGAAGCGAATGGCATCCTGGATCAGGTTGCCGAGAAAAAGCTGGGTGCGGGTGTCGGCAAAGGTGTAGCGGATATCGGCATTGATCAACGGCGTGACGGCCGAGCTGCTCTGCGGGCTGCCCAGACCGGAGAGGGTGTTGTGGTCATCATCGCCGCTGTAGAAGTTGGATTCGTAGTTGACGACATTGATGCCGCCCAGCAGAAAACCGGACCAGCCGGACTCTTTGGGAATGCCCCCCAAATCGGCATGGGCGCTGTTGGCGACAAGCAGGCCAAGGCCCAGCAGAGAGATGTGACGCATCGAAGTGTTCTCCTGATCCGGTCGTTCGGGATGAAAAGATGAGGTTCAAGTTGCCGACATTCGCCAGTCAGCTCACAGAATCGTGACGCAACGGGGTGAGATAAAGAAGAGTTCACCCTGTTGTGCTGGTATTCTGTACCGCGAATATCGGGGGAAAACAACAAGATGAAACAGATTAAATCCTGGGCGCAATATTACGTCGATCTGATGACCAAGCTGGGACTGGTGCGATTCAGCATGTTTCTTGCGGCGGGCATTATCGTGCTGGCGGTCGCCATCCAGATGGGGGTGACCCTGTTCCTGCGCGGCAATATCGATGTGATCGACTTCGTTCGCTCGGTGTTCTTTGGCCTGTTGGTGACCCCCTGGGCCGTCTATTTTCTCTCCATCGTGGTGGATCAGCTGGAGGACTCCCGCCAGCGGCTGACGCGCATGGTGCGCAAGCTGCAAGATATGCGCGAGCGGGATCTGGAGCTCAATACCCAGTTGCAGGAGAACATCAGTCGCCTCAACGCCCAGATTGCCGAGACCAACCGGGCCGAGAGCCTGCGCCTGCAGGCCATCGAGGATCTGGAGAACGAGGTGTTCCAGCGCGAAAAAGCCCAGCTCCATCTGGGGGAGCGCACCGCCCTGTTGCGATCCTTTATCGACTGCTCTCCCGATCTGGTCTACTACCGTAACGAGGATGAGCAGTTCTCCGGCTGCAACCGCGCCATGGAGGAGCTGACCGGCAAAGTGGAGGCGGAGCTGATCGGCCTGACCCCGTTCGATGTCTACAAGCAGGAGATCGCCAACAAGATCGTCGAGACTGACCGGCAGGTCTTCGCCAGCAACGAGCCGCTCACCTACGAGCAGTGGCTGGAGTATCCCGATGGTCGCAAGGCCTATTTCGAGCTGCGCAAGGTGCCCTTCTTCGATCGCTTCGGCAAGCGGCTCGGTCTGCTCGGCTTTGGCCGCGACATCACCGAGCGCAAGCAGTATCAGGACAAGCTGGAGAAGGCGAGTCGCGACAAGACCACCTTCATCTCCACCATCAGCCACGAGCTGCGCACCCCGCTCAACGGCATCGTGGGCTTGAGCCGGATGCTGATGGATACCCCCCTCGATCCCAAGCAGCACCAGCAGCTCAAGACCATCCACCTGAGTGCGGTGACCCTTGGCAATATTTTCAACGACATCATCGACTTGGACAAACTGGATCGGCGTCGCCTCGAAATTGCGCCGACCCGCATCGACCTGCCCGCCTTCCTCGACGAACTGGAGACCCTGTCGCGTATTCAGGCGGAGCAGAAGGGGCTCTATCTGCATTTCGACCGCGACGGTGACATGCCGCAATTCGTGATGGCCGATGGCACCCGCCTGCGTCAGGTGTTGTGGAATCTGGTGGGCAACGCGGTCAAGTTTACCGATGAGGGGGGCGTCACCGTGCGCTGTCTCGCCCATCCTGCCGACGAGCCGGGCAAGCTGGCGCTGCACTTCGAGGTGGAGGATACCGGCGTCGGTATCCCGCGCGCCCAGCAGGAGAAGATCTTCGCCATGTACTATCAGGTGCAGGGCAAGAAGCACGCCACCGGCACCGGCATTGGCCTCGCGGTCTCCCGTCAGCTGGTGCAGGCGATGGGGGGTCAGCTCTATGTGGACAGCGATCCGGGCGAGGGCTCCTGCTTCACCGCCGAACTGGAAGTGGCCTGTGCCGAGCCGGTGCTGGCCGAGCCGGAAGAGGAGATGCCTTCCCTCGATATCCTGCTGGTGGAGGATGTGGAGCTCAACGTAACGGTGGCTTGCGCCCTGCTCAACAAGCTGGGTCATCAGGTGCAGGTGGCACGGGATGGCACCCAGGCGCTGGCGATGGCTAACCCGGATGATTTTGACCTCATTTTGCTCGATATCCAGCTGCCGGACATGACCGGCTTCGATGTGGCGGAACAACTGCTGGCGCGTTATGGCGACAGCCTGCCGCCCATGGTGGCGCTCACCGCCAACTCAACCGGCGATCGCCAGTACTATCGGGATCACGGCATGCAGGATGTGATCAACAAGCCCCTCGGCTCCAAAGCGGTGCGGGAGGTGATTGGTCACCTGTTTGCCGGTCTGGCCGAGGATGAAGCGGACGAGCAGGCGGATGCGGGCAATCAGGATGCGCTGCTGGACTTGCCCTTCCTCACCGATTACGCCGATACCGTGGGCAAGCCGGTGCTGCTCTCCAGCGTCGATCTGTTCGAGAAGATGATGCCGGACTACATGGCGGTGCTCGACTCCAACATGATTGCCAAGGATCAGGCGGGGGTGGTGGAGGAGGCCCACAAGATAAAAGGGGCGGCAGGTTCCATCGGCCTGCGCCGTCTGCAGCAGACGGCCCAGCTGATCCAGAGCCCGGATCACCCCGCCTGGTGGGAGAACGTAGAAGACTGGATTGAGACGCTGCGCCGCGAATATCCCGGCGATATCGCCCGTCTGCGGCGCTGGTTGTTGTCTTGAGGCGGGTGGTTGTCTTGAGTCTGAGGGAAGTTGCTGGCAAGGAGCTGCAAGATGTATAGCCGTTTGATTACCCCCGCGCGCATCCACTCCTGGGGTGACGAAGATCTGCTGGAGGCGACCGAGCAGGATCGCGCCCGTATCGTGCAGGCCGCGCCGGTGCGCCGTCTGCAGCAGAAAACCCAGGTCTTTCCGCTCGATGTGAAGGCCTCGGTGCGCAGTCGCCTCACCCATTCGCTGGAGGTGCAGGAGACCGGTCGCCAGATCAGTCGCCGCATTCTGGCCGCCTTGCCAGCAGGCGTGGTCTGCGAAGGGGCCTTTATCAATCTGGTGGAGATGTCCTGCCTGCTCCATGATGTGGGCAACCCGCCGTTTGGCCACTTTGGCGAGCAGGTGATGAGCCAGTGGCTTGGCGAGATGCTCGATCCCCTCTATCAGCAGGCGCTGGCGCAGCCCCCCTCGGCCCAGTGGGCGGAATTGCGTCAGGATCTGCAGTTGTTTGATGGCAACGCCCAGAGCCTGCGGCTGGTGCACAGCCTGCACGAACTCAACCTGACGCTCGGGCAGCTGGCGGCGCTGTGCAAATACCCGCAGCAGCCGCAACCCGGCGTGAGTTACGGCCAGCATCACGGCTGGAGCAGCAAGCGCGGCATCTTCTTCAGCGAGCAGCCGCTCTACCGCGCCCTCGGCCAGAGTCTGGGGCTGGCCCCCGGCTGTCGCCATCCGCTGGTCTACATCATGGAGGCGGCGGACGACATCTCCTACTGCATCGCCGATCTGGAAGATGCGGTGGATCGGCGGATCCTGACACTGTCAGAGCTGCTGGTGGCGTTGCGCCGTGCTGATGGAAGCGACTATCTGGCTGTGTTGCTGGATGAGGCGCTGGCCTCTGGCCGGGGCTTTTTCCCCCATTTTCGCCAGCAACTGACCCGGGATCTGGTGGCGCTGGCGGCGCAGAGCTATGTCAGCGAACATCAGGCCATTTTGCAGGGCTCCTACCCGCAAGCGCTGCTGCACGGTCAGGCGCCGGCGGCGCGGGTGCTCGATATCCTCAAACAGGTTGCCCGCGAGCTGGTCTTTATGCGCCCCGAGGTGGAAGCACTCGAGCTGGAAGGGTATGCGGCGCTGCGCGGGGTGCTGACCAGTTATGCCTGCCTGTTGGCGCTGCCGGCGCGGCAATTTGCCCGCCTGCTGGCCGGGGAGGGGAGTCAGGATCTCTTCTTCGCCCGCCGCCTCTATCACCGCCTCTCGGCCCGCCACCTCAAGGCCTACCGGCTGGCGATCGCCACCCCGGACTCGCGCTTTGCCTGCCAGCACGAGCAGGAGTGGTATTACCGGGTGCGGCTGCTGCTCGATTACGTCAGCGGCATGACAGATACCTATGTACTGGAGGAGTACCGGCTGCTCTCCGGGATTTGATGCCCGGGGTTGCCCCTTGTCAGGCAGCATAAAATGCCATGAAAACGTTTAAAAAGGAGTCGCAGGAGGCTTGTTTTAAATTCGGATATTTTTTAGACTTCTGCAACCTGTTCAACTTTTGCTCGGTAAGGAGACGAATATGCAACATCTGATGCTCAATATTGCATTCTCTCGCGGCACTGCGTGCGGCGTGAAATCTCGTGCTCTTTTACCGCGTGGCGTAAACAGGTAACCCCTGTCTTTTTATCACCCGCGGTTCGTCCCGCAGGGTGATATCCACTTTCTCCGGGAGAACCGCATGTTCAACTGGAGAATGTCATGTCTATCGAACTGGTTTTACTGCGCAGTGTTGAATCCCTGGTCCAGAGAAGGATTGCCCGGGTCGAGCGTCGTCTCGTGCAGGTCAATCTGTCACCCGCCCTGCTCAGGGATATCGGGCTGGAAGGGTATCAGGGTCAGGTCTCCCTCGTTCGCGAGCGGGAGTATCAAACCGGCTTCCGGCTCGGGAATCGAATAACCTGATGGAAGGGGCCTGTATGGCCCCTTTCTTGGCCTTGATGGCAGACCCCGGTCTGCCATTTTCATTTGATTAAGCTGTGGTTAAGTTAAGGCGCGAATATCCATTCGCGAATTTTGCGAAAATCTCTATTATTTGCGGCCGACTTTTCTTTGGATTCAGGTTATGAGCCGCACTCGCCGTTTATTTCAGTTTATATTCCTGCTGCTATGGTGTGTGCTGGGGCAGCGCGAATCTGAAGCGAGGCTTAATCCATTGGCGCTTACAGAGGCCGAACGTCAGTGGAGCGCGGCCCATCACGAGCTGATCATCGGTATGCCGATGATGGGATCGCCCCCTTATAGCTACAAGGATGCGGTACAGGGGTTCAACGGCCCGGTGCCCGAGATGGCGCTACTGATCGCCAGAGCGCTCGGCTTGCCCCTGCACTACAAGGAGTTCACCTCCTATGACGAGGCGCTGAGCGCGTTGCAGGCGGGCAAGGTGCATATCATCATCAATTTTCAGCCCGGAGAGCAGTGGGAAAACCAGATAGCCTCGGTGCCCTTCCCGTTCTTTATTCCGCAGGGGGTGCTGCTGAATCGCACGCTCACCCGGCTCTCTCTTGACGAGGCTCGCAAGCTTAAATGGGTCTGCATGGTCGGGACCGACTCCTGTGGCCAGCTTGAGGCGCTGGGTCTGGTGCCGGTCAAGGCGGTGGAGCGGCGCAGCGAAGCCACCTTCATGCTCAAGCAACAGCTGGCGGATGCCTATCTGGCGGATATGCCATCGCTGTTGTCGGAGCGGGCACAAAACCCCAATGCCGGTTTTTCGATTGTCAAACCGCAGTGGGCGCCGGTCTCCTCCCTGTCCGTCAATATGCTGCGCAACAACCCCGGGCTCACCAGTCTGATAAACCGCGTCATGCCCGAGCTGCCGGTGACGGATATGCGTCCCATCCTTGAAGCCATCAATGGGGGGCAGACTACGGCATCGGGGGAGATCACCACGGTCAAATTTACCCCCGAGGAGCAGGCGTGGCTGCGCACGCATCCGATCTTGCGCTACGGCATCTCGCCGCACTGGGTCTCGATGAGCGAGTTCAATTATCGTGGCAAGCTGGTGGGCTACGTACCCGATATGGTGGCCCTGCTGCGCCGCTACTCCGGGCTGGAGTTCTCGCTGGTGCGTACCGAATCCTGGCGAGAGACCCAGAATTTGCTCAAAAGCCACCTGATCGACTTTATTCCGGTGATGAGCCCGTCGGCAGAGCGCGAGCATCTGGGGATTTACACCCCTAACTACATGTTTGTTGACCGCGTCATCGTGGGGGGGAGAGAGAGCAAAAATCTCTCCGACCTCGAATTGGTGCGAGGTACGCGGGTCGGCATTGTGGATGCATCCATTGACGAGGAGCTGTTGGCCTCACTGGGGGCAATTCCGGTGGAGGTGAAGGATGACAGCCGCCTGCTGCGCCTGCTCGATGAGGGGCGCGCCGATTATGTGCTGCTTACCATGACCACCCTGCCGGCCGCCCTGGGGCGAGGCTTTGAGGATCGCTATCGGGTGGTCTACTCCGGGCAAAACTTGCGTCTTCCCGGCGCCATGGGGGTATCCCCTGCCGACCCCATGTTGCAGCAGATCCTGACCAAGATCCTCTATGCCATCCCCCAGCACGAGATTGACAAGCTTGAATCCCGTTGGCTGACGATGCGGCTGCAGACCGGCCTGGATACCCGCACCGTAGTGCTGTGGTTTCTGGTCTGCGCGGGGGGGGCGCTGGTGTTCTTTACCATCTTCTGGCACTGGAACCAGACGCTGCAGCGGCAAAATGATCAGCGAAAACAGGCCCAAAAGCAGCTCAACGAGCAGCTGGCCTTTGTCCAGACGCTGCTCGACTCCTTGCCGAGCATGGTGGCACTGCGAGATCGCCAACAGAACCTGACTCTCTGCAACAAGGCGTATCGGGAGGCCTTTATCGGCGCCGAATCCGGCGGGGATGGCTGGAGTTATATGCAGACCGAGGAGCGGGAGCAGATGCTGCGTGAAGAGCAGAGCGTCTGGGCGACCGGTGTCAGGCTGGAGGGAGCTGGCTATACCCGACGGATCGACGAATCCCAGTTCCATGTGGTCTATGTCAAGTTGCCCTACCGGGCGGCAGATGGCGAGATCCAGGGGGTATTGACCGTGCTGACCGATGTCAGCGCCCTGAAAGCGGCCGAGGACAAGGTGCGCGAAGTGGAAGCCATGCTGCGGGACATGACCGACAGCATGCCCGGCGTGGTCTATCAGTATCTGTGGCATCGCTCGGATCAGGGGCGTTTTCTCTATGTCTCGCAAGGGGCGGGGGAGACGCTGGGGGTGCCTTCCCAGGCCCTGATGTCCGCCAGATCCGAGTGGAAGACATTTGGCGTCAGTGAAGAGGTGTTGCAGGCGTTCTTCAGTCGGGTTGCCGCCAATGCACCGACCCGGACGCCGATCGACTGGGAGGTCAAGGTGCCCCACTATGGTGGCGAACGCTATCTGCAGGTGCGGGGCAGCTTCGTGGAGCAAGGGCCGGATACCCTGCTTCTCAACGGCATGGTGCAGGACATCACGGCCCTCAAGCAGCAGCAGTATGAGTTGCATGAGGCGCGCGCCAGCGCCGAACAGGCCATGCAGGCCCGCAGTCGCTTTCTGGCCACCATGAGCCATGAGCTTCGTACGCCGATTTCGGGGATGCACGGCATGCTGGAGCTGCTGCGGATGAGCAACGTGGACGATGATCAGCGCTATCTGCTGCGCAACGTGGTCACCTCGACCAACAACCTGCTCTATCTGGTCAACGATATCCTCGATTTCTCCAAGATCGAGGCGGGCCAGCTTCATCTGGATTATCAGTCGAGCCCGTTGCAGTCGGTGATTTGCGATGCGGTTCGTGGTCATGCCGCCCAGGCCCATGGCAAGGGGTTGCAAGTCGAGTTCAGTTGGGAGAGCGAGGTGCCGGATCGGGCGGATATCGATGCCATCCGGGTGGCGCAGGTGGTCTCCAACCTGCTGAACAATGCGGTCAAGTTTACCGAGCGCGGGGTGATTGCCATTCGCGTCAGGTATCGGGATCAGCAGCTCGCCATCACGGTAGCCGACTCCGGCATCGGGATCGCCGAGGAGAAGCAGGCGCTGCTGTTCACCCCGTTCGAGCAGCTCGACTCCGATATCAATCGTCGTTATGGCGGCACCGGGCTGGGATTGGCCATTTGCGATCAACTGGTGCGCAAGATGGGGGGCTCGCTGAGCCTCAATAGCCGGGCCGGTGAGGGGGCCAGTTTCTGCTTCACCATTCCGCTGAGCAACCCCCACTGGGATCTCCCGGCGCTGGCAGGCAGCGAGTGGTGGTATCTCGGTGACGACCACCTGCTGGAACAGACGATGACTCGGTTGGGTGCCAAATTGCACCCTATCGATGCCAACCGGCTGGCTCGGGGGGTCAATGGCCTGCTGCTGGCCGACGAGTGCTGGCTGGCGCGCGATCTTGGCCACAACTGGTTGGAGCGAGTGCAGCAGCCCGGGCTCAAGGGGATCGTCTTCTCCCCTGACGAGGTGCTGCGCACCCGGCTGGGCCCGGCGCGCTGGTGGCGGCTGGGGCTCTCTCCTCTCTATCCGGACCTGCTGCTGGAGAGTGGCCGCGAGCTGCTCTGCGGGGTCGTCAATCCGGTGATGGCAACGCATGCCGACAAGTTGGTCGGTCGGGTGCTGGTGGCGGATGACCATCCGGTCAACCGGGCCCTGCTGGAGCGCCAGCTGGGGATCCTGGGGGTCGAGTGCGTGGTGGTCGAGAACGGCGAGCAGGCGCTGCAGGCCTGGCAGGCAGAGCCCTTCTCGTTGTTGCTGACCGACTGCCACATGCCGGTGATGGATGGCTATACCCTGACCAGCACCCTGCGGGCCAACGGCGATCAGGCCCCCATCATCGGGGTGACGGCCGATACCTCGGAGGAGGCGTCGGCCCGCATGGTCGCCGCCGGCATGAACGGCATGCTGATCAAGCCTTATATGCTGGAGGCGCTGCGCCAGACGCTGGTGCATTGGCTGCCAGCCTGCGCAGCCGTGACGCCGGAGCCGCTCATCGGCGCGTCGGCGCTGGCTGCCCGCTGGATGGCGCTGTTTGGCGATGAAGAGGATGCCAGAGCCATGGCCAGCGAATATCTGGCCTCCAATCTGCTGGATCGCGAAGAGATGATGGCGGCGCTGGCGGTCCGCAACGGGGACGCGTTGCTGGAGATCGCTCACCGCATCAAGGGGGCCGCCCGCATGGTGGGGGAGTGTGCCCTGGCCGAACAGGCCGAACTGCTGGAGAGTGCCGCACGGCTCAAGCAGCTGGATGAGTTTGCCGTGCTGGGGCAGGAGGTTGATCTGCTGATCAACCGGGTTACCTACGAGACAGGATTATGGCTGAATGAACAAGCGCGAGCATGAAGTGGTCATCATGGTGGCTGAGGATCACCCCTTTCAACGCAAGGCGCTGTTGCATCAGATCCGCGGCCTGGGCTATCGGCAACTGCTGGAGGCGCGGGACGGGGTGGAGGCACTGGCGCTCTGCCAGCAGCAGAGAGTCGATATCCTGCTCTGTGACCTGCGGATGCCCGGCATGGATGGCATGGGTTTGCTGCGCCGTCTCTCGCAGGCGGGTTTTCGCGGCGGCATCATCCTCTCCAGCGCGCTGGAGGGAGATGTGGTCGAGGCGGTGCTGCGCATGAGCGCCGCCTATGGCCTGCATGTGCTGGGGCGGCTCGACAAGCCCGCCCGGCCGGGGCAACTCGCACAGCTGATTCAGTCATGGTCTCCCGCCCGGGAGCCCTCCCGTCAGGAGGAGGGGCACAGGATCGATCTCGATCAGCTCAAACGCGGCATCGAGCAGCAGCAGATCTTGCCCTGGTATCAGCCGAAAGTGAGCTTTGCCACGGGTCAGTGGGCCGGGATGGAGGCGCTGGCTCGCTGGCAGCATCCCGAATATGGACTCATCTCGCCGGGACTCTTTATCCCGATGGCGGAAGAGCACGACTTGATTGCGCCCCTGACCGAGATCATCATTGGCAAGTCGTTGAGTGATGCCCACCTGTGGGGGGAAACCGGATTGTCGATCAATCTGTGTGCCAGCTCCCTCAATGACGGCAGTCTGTGCCAGACCCTGATTGACCAGTGCCGGCACTGGAGCGTGGATCCGGCCCTCATCACCCTGGAGGTGACCGAGAGTGCCTTCATTCGTGATATCGGTGCCATGCTGGAGGTGCTGACCCGGCTGCGGATGCACGGCTTTGGCCTCTCCATCGATGATTTTGGCACCGGCTACTCCTCGATGCAGCAGCTGGCGCTGCTGCCCTTTACCGAGCTGAAGCTGGATCGCTCCTTCGTCGATCGCTGCCATGCCGATCCGGCGCACCTGGCCATTATCGAGTCCAGTATCGAGCTGGCCCGCAAGCTCGGGCTCAAAACGGTGGCAGAAGGGGTGGAGGACGCGGCGACCTGGCACTTGCTGGCCAGGCTCGGCTGTGACCTCTGCCAGGGCTTTTTCTCCGCCCGCCCGATGCCGCACAGTGAGTTGGCAAGTTGGCACCGGACTTGGCAAGATAGATTGCCTACACTGATATCTATCTGATTCTGTTGTCTAGCTCCCCCGTTTGAACAAGGATGTTCATGAAAATCTCAAGCAAGCTGTTGCTCAGCTTCGGTTTTATCAACCTGCTGATCCTGCTCTCCTCCACCCTGGTCTATTACCGGCTCACCCAGATCAATCAGGCCCAATACACCCTGCTGGAGCAGGCGCTGCCCGCCCTGCAGCGGGATGAGGCGAGCCAGAAGGCGCTGGTGGCCACCGTCTCTGCCCTGCGTGGCTATCTGATCCTCGGCAAGGATCCGGCTCAGGCCTCCCGCCTCAAGCAGGAGTGGGAGTCAGCATGGCAGGCCATCACCCATCAGACATTCAGCCCGGCGCTCGCCCAGTCTCTCGGGACCTTCAAAAGCCATCAGGAGAAGGTGTGGGCCATCGCCCAGAGCGAAGAGAATCTGCCTGCCCACACCCTGATGCTGCAGGAGGCGGGGCCGCTGGCGGAGGCGGCGCTCGATCAGTTGCAATCCTTTGCCAATGAAGAGGTTGGCACTCCACAGGATCAACTCTCCGGCGATCGCCGCATGCTGCTCAAGCAGGTGGGGGATGCCTACAACAGCCTCGCCAACGCCCTCTCCGCCCTGCGGGATTTTCTCATCTCAGGCGATCCCGAATACCGCAGCAAATATCAGGATTACTACCAGTTTCACCAGCAGCGGGTGGCGGAGGTGAAACAGCAAGCCGAGCTTTTTACCGAGACCCAGCAGAGCCTCTGGCAGCTGTTTGAAGAGATGGCGACCCCCTTCTCCGAGCTGGTGGGGCAGGTGATCGAGAAGCGCCAGGCGCCGGATTGGGATCAGGCCAACTACCTGATGGCCACCGACATCGAGCCGATGCAGTCCACTCTCAGTGAACAGCTGGTACAGCAGGTGGCAAAGACCCGGGCCGAGGTGGAGGAGATCTCGGCGCAGATGACCCGCGCCGGGAGTGCCATCAACCAGACCCTGCTGCTGGCAACCGGCAGTGCCATCGTGCTCGGCATGCTGGTCGCCTGGCTCTTTAGCCGCCGTCTGACCCGTGACATTGCCAGCCTGGTGACCCGGGCGGGGCAGGTTGCCGATGGCCGACTGGCGGCCGAGCCCTTGCCGATAACGGGGCAGGATGAGTTGGGAGAATTGACTGGCTCCATCAACCGGATGTCTGTCCAACTGCGCCAGTTGGTGGGTGAGTTGCAGGGGGCGGTGGGGCAGGTAGAAGAAGCCTGTGGTGAGGTGGGCAGCACCACGCGGGCCATCGTCGTGGATTTGACGGTGCAGGATCAGCGGGTCGATGCGGTGGCGGCCGCTATCGATCAGATGTCGGTCAGCGCCCGGGATGTGGCTGGCAATATCACCGCCGCGGCAGGTGGTGCCCAGCAGGTGCAGCAGCAGACCCGACAGGGGCAGGCCGCGCTGGCGCGGATGACCGACGCCATGCAGCAGATTGCCGCCATGATTGGGCAGGCCAACGAGGCCATGGGGCTGCTGGCGCATCAGAGCGAACAGGTCGGGCAGATCACCGAGGTGATCGCCACGATCGCGGAGCAGACCAACTTGCTGGCCCTCAATGCGGCGATCGAGGCAGCGCGAGCAGGCGAGCAGGGGCGCGGTTTTGCGGTGGTGGCCGATGAGGTACGCCAGCTGGCGACCCGCACCCATCAATCAACCGCCGAGATCAGCCAGACCATTGCGGCCATCTCCCAACAGACTCGCCAGACGGTGAGTACCGTCAGCAGCGGTACCGGGTTGGTCGAGCAGGGGCGGGATGCAGTCGGCCTGGTGACCGATACCCTGAGTGCCATGAACCAGCTGGTGCAGTCGCTGTCGGGTCAGCTGGAAGCCATATCGGTGGCGACCGAACAACAATCCCGGGTAGCTATCGAGGTGGCCGGCACGGTAGAGGATATTGCCGTGCTCAGTCGGCAATCCTGTCAGCTCAGTCAGCAGGGGGAGGAGATAGTGGCCAGACTGGCTGGCGATACCGGCAAGCTGACGGCGGTGATCGCACGCTTTGATCTTGAAGCGTGAGATGGCGGGATCATCCCGCCATTGCGATTTATCCGGCCGTTTGGACTGTTGGTTTAGTCCAGCCGTCTGAAGGCGTGGTTGTCGAAGCTGCTGGTGGTCTCGCGATTGAGCAGGCTGACCAGCAAAATTGCCCGTTTGTCCCCATCCGGTTCCATATAGATGGCTTCGAAGCCAGCCAGTGGTCCCTCTTCAATCAGCACCTTGTCGCCCGAGCAGGGCAGGTTGGCGTAGCAGGCTCTCGCCTCGTCGCTGTCATCGCGGCTCATCAGCTGATAGACCAGCTTGTTGCTGATGGGGGTCCACTCACTGCCGAAATGGATGATCCGGCTGATGCCGCGGGTCGATTTCAGGGTGACCGGTGTCACCTCTTCCAGATCGACGAAGATAAACAGATAGTTGGGGAACATGGGTTCCCGTACCGGAACTCGCTTGCCCCGGCGCAGCTTCTCGATCTCCACCATGGGGTAATAGGATTCGATACCCTGGGCATCGAGGTGGGCGCGGGCGCGGGCCTCTTCTTTTGGCTTGCAGTAGGCCAGATACCATTTTTTCATATTATGAGTATGTTCGTGTTGCCGTGCTCGCGGATATGATAGCGGCGCCAATAAAAAAGGCCACGCATTGCGTGGCCTTTTTTGCCAAGTGAGCAATTACCAACCTTTTACCAGGCCGCCTTTGAACAGCTCCAGACCCTTCTTGTAGACCTCGTCGGTCTGATAGGACTGGACGAACTGTTTGACCTTCTCGTCATCCTTGTTGTTGTCGCGAGCGACGATCAGGTTGACGTAGGGGGACTCCTTGTCTTCAACAAACAGGCCGTTTTCGGTCGGGGTCAGACCAATCTGACCGGCGAAGGTGTTGTTGATGATGGAGAGATCCACATCTTCCAGTGAACGGGGCAGCTGGGCTGCTTCCAGCTCGACAATCTTGAAGTTGCGCGGGTTGCTGGCGATATCCAGCACGGTGGCTTCCAGACCGGCGCCATCCTTCAGGGTGATCAGACCCTGTTTGGCCAACAGGATCAGCGAGCGACCCAGGTTGGTCGGATCGTTCGGTACCGCGATCTGGGCGCCATCTTTCAGTTCGCTCAGCGCCTTGATCTTCTTGGAGTAACCGGCGATCGGGTAGACGAAGGTGTTGCCAACCGGCACCAGCTTGAAGCCGCGATCACGCACTTGCGCATCCAGATAGGGTTTGTGCTGGAAGGCGTTGACGTCGATGCTGCCATCGTTCAGCGCCACGTTCGGGGTGACGTAGTCGGAGAAGTTGACGATCTCGACGGTCAGACCGTATTTCTCTTTGGCGACCTTGGCCGCCACTTCAACCAGCTCGGTCTCGGGGCCAGCAATGGCGCCCACTTTCAGAACCTTGCTCTCTTCTTTTTGACCGCAACCGGCCAGAACCAGACCAGCCAGCAGCGCAGCTGCAACGGATTTGATGCCAAATTTCATAAAACCTCCTGTCAGAAATCGACGATTAACGATGATCACATTTGTGGACCAGGCGCTCACCCGCGCTCTGGATAAGTTGAACCAGTACTACCAGGATAACCACGGTCACCAGCATGACGGTCGGGTCAAAGCGCTGATAACCATAACGAATACCCACATCCCCCAGACCGCCGCCACCGATGGCCCCGGCCATGGCCGAGTAGTTCACCAGCGTGACGAGGGTAATGGTGACGCTGTTGAGGATGCCGGGCAGAGCCTCGGGCAGCAGCACCTTGGTGATGATTTGCAATGGCTTGGCGCCCATCGCCTTGGCCGCTTCCAGCAGGCCATCCGGCACCTCCATCAGGGCCCCTTCCACCAGACGGGCGATGAAGGGGATACAACCGACGGTCAGCGGCACGATGGCAGCGATGGTGCCGATACTGGTGCCGACAATCAGCCGGGTCAGCGGAATGATGGCGACCAGCAGGATGATAAAGGGCACCGAGCGACCCACGTTGACCACCATACCCAGAGTACGGTTGAGCAAGGGGTTGGCCAGGATCTGGCCCGCCTTGGTGACGTGCAGTGCTACGCCGAGCGGCAGGCCCAGCAGGCAGCCGAACAGGGCGGAGGCAAACACCATGACCAGGGTGTCGCCCAGGGCCGTGATGAGCAGATTAATCATGGCTTCGGACATAACCCATTACCTCCAGCTGAATATGGTTGTCGATGAGGAACTGCTGGGTCGCCTCGCACTGGGCCTCATCCCCGAACAGCTCGGCCAGCAGGAAACCGAATTTGACGCCACCGGCGTACTCGATGTCTGCGCTCAGAATGCTGATGTCGATGTTGAAACGGCGGCTCGCCTCGGAGATCAGCGGCGTATCGACCGTGCTGCCGGTAAAGCCAAGCTTCACCAGCGGATAGCTACCCGGCACTCGCTCGCTGCTCATCCGATCCTGATACTCCTGCGGTACCTCCAGATGGATGGTGGAGTGGATGAAGTCACGGGCCAGCTGGGTCTTGGCATTGCTGAAGAACCAGGCTACTTCGCCCTGCTCGATCAGGCGGCCATCGCTGATGATGGCCACTTCGTCACAGATCCCTTTCACCACATCCATTTCGTGGGTGATGAGCAGGATGGTGAGCCCCAGCTTGACGTTGATCTCCTTGAGCAGGGTCAGGATCGAGCGGGTGGTCTGCGGGTCGAGGGCCGAGGTGGCCTCGTCACAGAGCAGCACCTTGGGGGCCGGTGCCAGTGCGCGGGCAATGGCGACACGCTGCTTCTGACCGCCGGAAAGCTCGGATGGATAGGCATGGGCACGGCTTTCCAGCCCGACCAGTGCCAGCAGCTCGGCAACCCGTTGCTGGATCTGCTCTTTGCTCCAGCCTGCCAGCTCCAGCGGAAAGGCGATGTTGGCAAACACGGTGCGGGAAGCGAGCAGGTTGAAGTGCTGGAAGATCATCCCGATCTGGCGGCGAGCCTGGGTCAGATCCCGTTCGCTTAGGGCGACCAGATCCTCGCCATCGACAATCACCTGGCCCTCTGTCGGGCGCTCCAGCAGGTTGACACAACGAATGAGGGTACTCTTGCCGGCACCGGAGGCACCGATCACCCCGAAAATTTTGCCTTGGGGTACATGCAGACTCACATCACGCAGGGCGTGCACGGCGTCACTGCCTGTACCGTAGACTTTGTTGAGACCTTTCAACTTAATCATGGATTCTTCCGTGCTAACAGCCTTACAGCACAGGGCGCTACAGGCGGGGAAATTGGGCAGAGGTTTCACTGGGTTACTCTGTCATCATGGAGGATGATGCTAAGATGTCTGGATGGCTGTGTCAACGCATGTTTTTACGTCTAGACGTCTAAAAAAGTGATAAGGATATCTGTCTGGTGGATAACGATCAGGGTGGATATGTCTCGCATCCAGATCCTGTTTCGCCAGCTAGGTATATGGCCGAATTAAAGATGGTTTATATCGGGTAAATGCTGGTTTTATTAGTGTGTCAGCCCGATGTCACCTATGTCAGGTGTCGAGCCTGAAACGCCACCATAGTTACACAAATCGCTGCACAAATCGTTCCCTATTCGCGACCGGATCACCTGTCTGCCCCTTTGTCGGCATCAACCTTGATGCAGCGCAAGGGGGGCTCGGATAGGGATTGGGTCGGTTGCGCTTGTTTTTTATACTGATGATACCGACAAGCATGGAGGGCAGTGCGATGAGATTCCAACAGATCAAAGAGTTGCTGCACTATCTTGAACAGGTTCATCACCAGCTCGGGCTCTGTTACGGGCGATTGACCAGTCAGGTGGACAGCGAACGCAGCCGGATGTTGCTGGTCTATCTGCAAGGGCGTGAGGATGCGGCCAGTGCCCATCTGCACGAATATGCCGCTCAGCTGGGAGAGGCGGTGAGGGAGACCTGGCTGAATCAGAGTTTCAGCGAGGGTATGTTGCCCGCCATCACCCGCTTCGAGCTGCCGGCCTCGGCCCAGACCCAGGATATCGTCACTCAGGTGTGCCGCTGGGAAGAGCGGCTGGTGGGCGAGCTGGGCCATCTGGCCCGGGAGTGCCCGACACCGGCTACCACCACTCTGCTCGAGAATCTGGCCGGGTTGGAGCAGACCCGCCTGACCCGACTGGTGCACGGGGTACACCGACTCGATGACATGTAACGGGTGATGGCGGTCGAACACGCAAGATAGCGGCCAAACAAAAGGGCCCGGCAGCAGTGCCGGGCCCTGTCCATTTGATCTCTGCTGATTGGCGGTGAGCGGCGATCAGCCCTGCCGCTCGGCCGCGTAGAGGGCGGCCCCGATAATGCCCGCCTGATTGAGGCTGGCCGCCGGAATGAGCGGTGCCCGGGTCTCGATGCGATCGACAAATTTATCCAGTTTGGCGGCGCTACCGCCCCCCAGAATAAAGAGGTCGGGGGAGAAGAGAAACTCGAGGCGCGCCAGATACTTGTTGAAGCGTTTGCCCCAGCGATTCCAGGAGAGATCTTCCCGTTTGCGCACAGCATCGGAGCAGTAGTGCTCGGCCACCATCCCTTCCAGCATCAGGTGACCCAGCTCGGTGTTGGGCAGCAGGTGGCCGTTGACGAAGATGGCGGTGCCGATGCCGGTGCCGACCGTGATGAGGATGATGACCCCCTTGCGATCCTTACCGGCGCCAAAGCGCATCTCGGCCAGACCGGCGGCATCGGCATCATTCAGCACATAGCAGGGCTTGCCGGTGACATCGGCAAACAGATGCTCGGCATCGGTCTCAATCCAGCTCTTGTCGATATTGGCCGCACTCTTGGCAATGCCGTTGTGAATGGTGGCGGGAAAGCCGCAGCCCACCGGCCCTTTCCAGTCAAAGTGTTCGACCAGCGCCTTGAGGGTATGGGCGATGGCGGCCGGGGTGGCCGGTTGCGGCGTGGCAATGCGATGGCGCTCGCCGATCAGTTCGCCGGTTTTGGTATCCACCAGACAGCCCTTGATCCCAGAGCCTCCAATATCCACTCCCAACATATGCATCTGTGTTGTCCTTGTTGTGTGCCGACCAGCTGATACTGATTACGGTGTTCTGGTCACTGCGGGTCGGCAGAGCATGAAAAAAGTACAGCAATCCGGCAAGGGGCAGATCACTTATGCGTGATCCGGCAGACCTTTTTCGATGCAGCGGATCAGCAAACGGGTTTTCTTGTTCTCTTCATCCTGACGCTGGGCAAGGGTGGCCAGCGCCCATTCGATATGTTCGGCCACCATGGGCTCGGCGGTGGTCAGCCCCTGTTGCAGGGCGGCGATCACCTCGGGGGTTGCCGGGCCATTGCCGAGGGCGACCGCCAGATTGCGGCGCCAGCGTTGGTAGCCGATGCGGCGGATCGGGCTCCCTTCGGTCTGCTTGAGAAAATCGCTCTCGCTCCAGCGCCACAGCGCCAGCAGGGGCGGGCGGTGCAAGCCGGGGCGCGGGCTGAAGTCAGGTTCCGGGCTGGCATCGGCATAGCGATTCCAGGGGCAGATAAGCTGGCAGTCGTCGCAGCCGTAGATGCGGTTGCCCAGCAAGGGTCTGAACTCTTCCGGGATCGGGCCATCGTTCTCGATGGTGAGATAGGAGATGCAGCGACGGCCATCCACCACATAGGGGGCGACAATGGCGCCAGTCGGGCAGATGTTGATGCAGGCGACGCACTTGCCGCACTGCGCCTTCTCCACTGGCTGGTCGAGCGGCAGCGGCAGGTTGAGCAACAGCTCACCGAGAAAGAAGAAGGAGCCAGCCGATTCGTTGAGCAGCAGTGAGTGTTTGCCAACCCAGCCGAGGCCCGCCTTGGCTGCCAGCGGCCGCTCGAGGATGGGGGCGGAGTCAACGAAGGGGCGCCACTCACCCAAGGTCTCTTCAGTGCCTTGAAACAACTCGGCGCAGCGCGCTTCGATGCGATCACCCAGCTGTTTGAGCCGGTTGCGCAGCACCTTGTGGTAGTCGCGGCCGAGCGCGTAGCGGCTGATATAGCCGAGGGTCGGATCGCGCAGGGTGGCGGCAAAGCCCGCCTCGAACGGCAGGTAGTTCATCCGCACCGACAACACCCGCACCGTGCCCGGCAGCAGCTCGTGGGGGCGCGCGCGCATCATGCCGTGGCGCACCATGTAATCCATGCTGCCGTGATAGCCCGCATCCAGCCAGGCCTGCAATCTCGGCTCTTCGATACGCAGATCGGTGTCGGTGATGCCCGCCTGGTCAAATCCTAGCTCCCGTGCCCAGAGCTTGATATCGTGGGCCAGCTGGTGGAAGTCAGGTGCGCTCATGCGGCTTGGCCTGGCCGGAGTTGGCTGGCGTGGGTCGATTGATAAGAGGCGGGAGCCGTCATGGTAGAGATCATCAGGGGCGCGTTGGGCACATAAGAGGGGGGCAGTTTACCACAGGGGCTGTGGCAGACTGAACAGATCCGCACACTGGAGCGCAACTGGGCCGCGCGTGAGGGGCAACCTCTCTATGCCCTGATGGAGCGAGCCGGTGCTGCACTGCGCACCTATGCCACCCTGCATTGGCCCGAGAGTCGTTGCTGGTGGATTTTCGTCGGCCCCGGTAATAACGGCGGTGATGGCTATGTGCTGGCCCGCCTTGCCCGCCAGATCGGCATCGAGGTGGTGGTG
This sequence comes from Aeromonas sp. QDB11, assembly GCF_027705265.1. Classification (NCBI taxonomy): domain Bacteria; kingdom Pseudomonadati; phylum Pseudomonadota; class Gammaproteobacteria; order Aeromonadales; family Aeromonadaceae; genus Aeromonas; species Aeromonas sp. QDB11. The sequence continues at coordinate 46,438 of NZ_JAPDBM010000006.1, forward strand.
ATTGCCGCCAGAGCACCCGAGCTGCTGAAAGGGGATGCCAGACGGGCCGCCGATGAGTGGCTGGCGGCCGGTGGCCGGGTCTGGCTGGCCGAGCAGTTTGATGGTGCGCAGCAGCCTGCCCCGGATCTGGTGGTCGATGCCCTGCTTGGCACCGGCGTCAACACCCCCCTCTCGCCGCTACTGACAAAGATCGTCGCAACAATCAATGGCTTGGCTGTGCCCGTGCTGGCGGTGGATCTCCCCTCCGGCCTCAACGGCGATACCGGCCGTGCCATGGGGGCCGTGGTGCAGGCCACTCGCACCCTCACCTTTATCGGGATCAAGCAGGGGATGCTCACCGGCGACGGGGTGGATTGCGTCGGCCTGCTCGACTGTGATCCCCTTGGCGTCACGCCAGATGATGCTATTTCGCCCGCCGCCTGGCGCATCGATTATCCACTGCTAAGCACGCAACTGACCCCGCGCCAGCGCGCTTCCCACAAGGGCTCTTATGGCAAGGTGCTGCTGGTGGGGGGCAATCGCGGCATGCAGGGGGCCATCGTGCTGGCAGCCCGCGCCTGCCTGCGGGCGGGGGCTGGGCTGGTGCGGGTGTGCCAACATCCGGAGCATCCGCCGGTCAGCCTTTATCAACCCGAATTGATGAGCCTTATCACCGCAGATGACGAGGGGTGGGCGTCGGTGCGGGTCATCGGCCCCGGCCTCGGTCAGGATGAGTGGGGAAGGGGGCAAATCGCCCGTTATCTCACCGATCGGCTGCCACTGGTTTTGGACGCTGATGGATTGAATTGGCTGGCGCAATCTCCCCGCCATCAGGATAATTGGGTGCTCACGCCCCATCCCGGCGAAGCGGCGCGACTGCTGGGATGCACCATTGCCGAGATTGAAACCGACCGGTTTGCCGCCGTGCAGGCGTTGCAGCGGCGCTATGGCGGTGTGGTGTTGTTAAAAGGGGCGGGAACACTTATTTATGACGGCGAGCGGGTCGCTCTCTGCTGTGAAGGCAATCCCGGCATGGCAAGTGGCGGCATGGGCGATCTGTTATCTGGTATAATCGCCGCCCTTTTGGCCCAGGGCTGGTCTGCCACCATGGCAAGCTGGCTGGGCGCCGTGATCCACGGCGAGGCCGCAGATCAGGCCGCCGCCGACGGCGAGCGGGGCATGCTGGCGTCAGATCTGCTGCCGCTGATCCGCAGACTGGTTAATCCCGACACCATAACAAGTTAAAAAGAAGAACATGGCAAAACAGTTGATGATGACACTGCCGGACGAGGCAGCAACCGTGGCACTGGGTGGCCGTCTGGCACAGGCTTGCCAGCAGGCGACCACAGTGTTTTTGCATGGCACGCTTGGCGCCGGTAAAACCACCCTGACCCGCGGCTGGGTGCAGGGCCTTGGCCATCAGGGCAAGGTAAAAAGCCCGACTTACACCCTGGTCGAGCCCTACGAACTCGATGGTTGGCAGGTCTACCATTTCGATCTCTATCGCCTGGCTGATCCGGAAGAGCTGGAATTCATGGGCATTCGGGACTATTTTGCCGCCAACACTCTCTGTCTGGTGGAGTGGTCCGAGAAGGGCGAGGGCTGGCTACCGGCTCCCGACCTGGAAATTACCCTCACTTATGTAGGCGAGCAGCGCGAGGTTCTGATAGAGGCCCGCACTGCTATTGGCGAAGCCATTCTGGAACGGTTGTCATCTACGTGCGCTTGATCCTTGTTATTGCTCTCTCTTTGATGGCGTTACCCTCCTGGGCGAATCAGCTCAAGAGCGTACGAATCTGGCCATCACCGGATAATACCCGGGTGGTGCTCGACATGAGCAGCGCCCCCAACTTCAACTATTTCACCCTCACCGGCCCGGATCGGCTGGTGATCGACCTGAAAGGGGCGAGCAACGCCGCCAATCTGGCGCGGATCGAGAACAACAGCGAACTGGTGCGCAAGATCCGCCAGAGCACGCCGCTGGAAAAGGGCGGTCTGCGGCTGGTGATGGATCTCAGCTCCGCCATCAAGCCGGTGGTCTTTCCGTTGGCGCCAGCCGGGCCTTATGGCCACCGTCTGGTCATCGACCTCCCTTATGAAGAGAAGCGCTCGGCGGCTGCGGTGCAATCCACGCCCGTCGGTGGCAAGGGCAAGGGGGTGGTGATTGCCATCGACCCGGGCCACGGCGGGGAAGATCCGGGCTCCATCGGCCCGCGCCGTACCTACGAGAAGCGGGTGACGCTGGCGGTCTCCCAGAAGCTGGCGGCGCTGATCGACCGCGAGCCGGGGATGCGCGCCGTGCTGACCCGTCGTGGCGACTACTTCGTTGACCTCAACAAGCGCTCCGAGATTGCCCGCAAGGCCAAGGCCGATCTGCTGGTGTCGGTGCATGCGGACAGCTTCCATAACTCCACGCCCCGTGGTGCCTCGGTCTGGGTCTTGTCGACCAACCGCGCCAACCGCGAGATGGGCAGCTGGCTGGAGAAGCAGGAGAAGCAGGGCGAGCTGCTGGGCGGTGTCGGCAAGGTGTTGGCGGAATCCGATCCCAACCCCTATCTGGCGCAGACCTTCCTCGACCTCTCCATGGACAAGTCCCGTGCCGAAGGATATGACGTCAGCCGCCAGATCCTGCGCTCCATGGGCAAGGTTGCCCGACTGCACAAGAAGGCGCCTGAACACGCCAGTCTGGCGGTGCTGAAAGCGCCGGATATTCCCTCGGTGCTGGTAGAGACCGGGTTTATCTCCAACCATGCGGAAGAGAAGCTGCTGGCCACCGCCAGCTATCAGGACCAGCTGGCCCGCGCCATCTTCGAGGGGATCCGCAACTACTACCGTGCCCACCCGACCAAGGGGGCCATGCTGACTGGCAAGGGGCAGGCGAGCCGGCCTGCCGCGACCACTCGGTCTGCGCCGGTCGCCCAGCAGCCGGTGAGCCAGCCCAGACAGGTACAGTCGCAGCCGGTGGTGAGTAACAAGATGCCCGCCACTGCCCGCGACGGCGGTGCGGCGACCGGCTCTGGTGCCGGGGTGATCAAGCCTTATTCGGCAGCAGCGCAAGAGACCGGAGCGCCGGTCAGCAGCGTGGGCGACTATGACAAATCGCAGATGCTCCGCCATGTGGTCCAACGGGGCGAGAGCCTCTCCCGCCTTGCCGAGAAGCATGGGGTGAGTCAGTCCACTTTGGTGGAGATCAACCAGCTGCGCAGCCGGGATATTCAGATTGGTCAGACCATCTATATCCCCCAACAGGGGCAGAGCCGCAGTGCCGCTCCCGTTCGCAGTGACGACAAGTCGCAGATGATCCGCCATGTGGTCAAGCGGGGCGAAAGCCTCTCCCGTCTTGCCGAGAAGCATGGGGTTAGTCAGGCGCGGCTGGTGGAGATCAACAAGCTCAAGTCGCGGGATATTCAGGTAGGGCAGGTGCTCTACATTCCGCAAAACTGACGTGCGGGAGCTGGCTCTGCCGCTCCCCGTGTTGGCAGAATACTTTCTGCAAGATTGAAATTCAGGAGCAAGTGATGCCGATCCGTATTTTGCCACCCATTCTGGCCAACCAAATTGCAGCCGGAGAGGTGGTGGAGCGGCCCTCTTCTGTGGTGAAAGAGCTGGTGGAAAACAGCCTAGATGCGGGGGCCGACCGGGTCGAGATCGACATCGACAAGGGGGGCGCCAAGCTGATCCGCATCCGTGACAACGGCTGTGGCGTCGCCAAAGACGAGCTGGTGCTGGCGCTGTCGCGTCACGCCACCTCCAAGGTCGCCACGCTGGACGATCTGGAAGGGATCAACAGCCTCGGTTTTCGTGGCGAGGCGCTCGCCTCCATCAGCTCGGTCTCCCGTCTCACCTTTACCTCCCGTACCGCAGAGCAGTCCGAAGCCTGGCAAGCCCAGGCGGAAGGGCGCGAGATGAGCGTCACCATCAAGCCGGCGGCCCATCCGGTGGGCACCACGCTGGAGGTGGTGGATCTCTTCTTCAATACCCCCGCGCGGCGCAAGTTCATGCGCAGCGAAAAGACCGAGTTTGCCCATATCGACGAGCTGGTGCGCCGCATCGCGCTCTCCCGCTTCGATGCCACCCTGATCCTGCGCCACAACGGCAAGGTGGTGCGCCAGTACAAGGCCGCCAATACCGTGCCGGAGCAGGAGCGCCGCCTCGCCGCCGTTTGCGGCACCCCCTTTATGCACCATGCGCTGGCGGTGGAGAGCGAGCATAGCGATGTGCGTCTGTGGGGCTGGCTGGCGACCCCGGAGGGGGCCAGACCGCAGAACGACCTGCAATACACCTACGTCAACGGCCGGATGATGCGCGACAAGCTGATCAACCACGCCATCCGTCAGGCCTATGATGAGCTGTTGCCTCCCGATCGCTTCGCCGCCTATGTGCTCTATATCGAGCTGGATCCACGTCAGGTGGATGTCAACGTCCACCCGGCCAAGCACGAGGTGCGCTTCCATCAGGCGCGGCTGATCCACGACTTTATCTTTCAGGCGCTGTTCACTGCGTTGCGTCGTGAAGGGGTCAGCGCCGTGCATCAGGACGCGCCGCTGGCCGAAACTCTGGTCGAGTTGCCGGTCAGCCCGCAGATTGAATATCCCGGTCAGGCGCCACGCCCGGAGTGGTACGGTGCCGAGCACAGCTACCGGGCACCTGCACAGGTACGGGAAGGGGGCGCGGCGCGCGCCAGCAACTATCAACCGCCCGAGCCGCCGAGTCGCGAGGCGATGCGCGGTATGGGAGCCCTGCTTACTACCCTGCCTATTGCAACGGCGGCTGAGACTGCACCTGAGCAGCCAGCGGCCACCGTGCCATCACCCAAACAGGGGGGATGTCGCGCTCTGACGCTGGTGGATCAGGCCTACCTGTTGATCGAGCGGGATAATCAGCTGGCGCTGCTCTCGCTGGTGCGCGCCGAGCGGGTGCTGCTTCGCCATTGGCTGCTGGAGACCTGGGGCCAGGGGCTGGCGGCCCAGCCACTGTTGCTGCCGGTCTCCTTCAAATTGCCGAAGAATCTGATCGCGCTGGTGACCGAGCAGGAGCGTTTGCTGAAACGGATGGGGCTGGAGTTGAAAAGCGGCGGGCGCGACACCATGATCCTGACTCGGGTGCCCGCCCTGCTGCGCCAGACCGATCTGGTGCGTCTGTTACCCGAATTGCTGCAAATTATCGAGGGCGGATCTGACAGTGATGCTGGCCAGCAGGCTGAAGTATTATGCCAATGGCTGGTGGAGCAGGGGATAAGCCGCGAGAAGATATACGATTTTTCAACTGCCAGTCGTCTGCTGACGGAACTTGTGACCGATTTCAGTGACCAACTGGCAGACATTCGCATGGTGCGCCCGCTTTCGCTGGCGACCGTGCTGGAGGAGTTTGAACATGGCGAGTGACTTGCCGACCGCAATTTTTCTGATGGGGCCGACGGCCTCCGGCAAGACGGATCTCGCCATTGAACTGTGCCAGTCATTGCCTTGCGACATCATCAGCGTCGATTCGGCGCTGATCTATCGCGGCATGGATATCGGTACGGCCAAGCCGACCGCCGATGAACTGGCGCGGGCCCCGCACCGGCTGATCGACATTCTTGACCCGGCCTTGAGCTATTCGGCGGCCGACTTTTGCAAGGATGCCCTGCGGGAGATGAAAGAGATCGCCGACCGTGGCCGCATTCCGCTGCTGGTGGGCGGTACCATGCTCTATTTCAAGGCGCTGCTGGAGGGATTGTCCCCGCTGCCCTCCGCCGATCCCGCCATTCGTGCCGGGATTGAGGAAGAGGCTGCTCGCCTCGGTTGGCAAGCGCTGCACGACGAGCTGGTGCGCATCGACCCGGTGGCCGGGGCGCGGATCCACCCCAATGACCCGCAGCGGCTCTCTCGGGCGCTCGAGGTCTACCGCATCAGCGGCAAGACCCTCACCGAGCTGACACAGGTGCAGGGGGAGGGGTTACCCTATCGGGTGCAGCAGTTTGCCATCGCTCCGAGCGATCGCGCCGTGCTGCATCAGCGGATCGAACAGCGCTTTGACAAGATGCTGCAAGGTGGCTTTGAACAGGAGGTTCGTGCGCTGATGGCGCGCGGCGATCTGAACCCGGATCTCCCCTCCATTCGCTGCGTGGGTTATCGCCAAATGTGGGACTACCTGTGTGGTGAAGTGGGGTATGATGAGATGCGTTATCGTGGCATTGTTGCCACACGCCAATTGGCAAAACGACAGATGACCTGGTTGCGCGGCTGGCCCGATGTGACCTGGTTGGAATCTGGTGAGTCTGGCAATCTCGCCCGCGTGCTTGCTCGCGCTGGTGCGGCTTGACACTCCCTGTATAATCAGGTTGTTATATTGATATTCGGTGTTTAAAAACAACAAACTATAAGGAAAAGAAAAATGGCTAAGGGGCAATCTCTCCAAGACCCGTTTTTGAATGCGCTGCGCCGTGAGCGGATTCCTGTTTCTATCTATTTGGTGAACGGCATCAAACTGCAAGGTCAGATCGAGTCTTTTGACCAGTTTGTTATCCTGCTGAAAAACACCGTTAGCCAGATGGTTTACAAGCACGCCATCTCGACTGTCGTACCGGCCCGTGCCGTCAATCATCACCAGCCCACTCCGGGTGGCGCGGCTGATGAACAGGGTGATGCCGAGGCGTGATATCCCTGGGCGAGTCGACTCGCCAACTCAGATTCATCATGATTCCTGTTAAGGAGCAAGCGCTTGTTTGACCGTTATGAAGCTGGCGAACAGGCCGTTCTGGTGCATGTCAACTTCAGTGATGAGGGTGAGCGGGAGGATCTGGAAGAGCTCAAGATGTTGGTGAGCTCGGCCGGAGTCAATGCGCTGGGGGTCGTGACCACCAGTCGCAGTGCGCCCAGTGCCAAATTTTTTGTCGGCAGCGGCAAGGCTGAAGAGATCGCGTCCCAGGTTCAGATGCTGGCGGCGGACGTGGTGATCTTCAACCATGCCCTGACCCCCGCCCAGGAGCGCAACCTGGAGCGTCTGTTCCAGTGCCGGGTGGTGGATCGAACCGGCCTGATCCTCGATATCTTTGCCCAGCGCGCCCGTACCCACGAAGGTAAACTGCAGGTCGAACTGGCCCAGTTGCGCCATCTTTCCACTCGTCTGGTGCGAGGCTGGACTCACCTTGAGCGTCAAAAGGGCGGGATCGGTCTGCGTGGCCCGGGTGAAACCCAGCTTGAAACTGACCGACGTCTGCTGCGGGAACGCATCAAGGCGATTTTGCGTCGGCTCGACAAGGTGGCCAAGCAGCGGGAGCAGGGACGCCGCGCCCGCAACCGCAACGAAGTGCCGACGGTGTCACTGGTTGGTTATACCAACGCCGGAAAGTCCACTTTGTTCAACCAACTTACAGCTGCCAGCGTGTATGCTGCCGACCAATTGTTCGCAACTCTGGATCCTACCCTGCGTAAACTGGTGATCCGGGATGTGGGTGATGTGATTTTGGCGGATACAGTTGGATTTATTCGGCACTTGCCCCATGATCTGGTCGCGGCCTTCAAGGCGACCCTGCAGGAGACCCGTGAAGCGGATCTGCTGCTGCATGTGGTGGACTGTGCCGATGAGCAGATGCAGGAGAATATCGACTCCGTGCAGCAGGTGTTGGCCGAGATTGAAGCCGACGACAGGCCCCAGCTGATGATCTGCAACAAGATCGACAAGCTGGCGGATCGTCCGGCGGGTCTGGAGCGAGATGACGAGGGGCGCCCGTTGCGCGTCTGGCTGTCGGCTCAGACCGGTGAAGGTTGTGAGCATCTGTTTACGGCGCTGACCGAATTGCTGGCTGGCTCCATGGTGCATCACACCCTGCAGTTGCCTCCTTCTGCCGCGAGATTGCGCAGTGCGCTCTATCAGCTGAAAGGGATTGAGCAGGAAGGTTTTAGCGAGGAGGGTGATTTCGTGCTGGAAGTCCGCTTGCAAGTGGCCGACTGGAACCGCCTCGTGAAACAGGAAGGTGAGAGTTTACAACGCTTTATCAGGCATTGATTCGTCGATGAAGATGAACCCTTTGGGGCTTCTCAACGTATGATGGCCCGGTAGAGATGATATCCATCCGCATGTATTAATGGAGACGCTGATGGCTTGGAATGAGCCTGGTAACAACGGCAAAGACCGTGACCCTTGGGGGAATAACGGCAAGAATCAGGGACCCCCTGATCTGGATGAAATGCTGCGCAAAGTGAGTCGCCGTTTCGGTGGCTTGTTTGGTGGCGGCAAATCTGGCGGCGATATAGGTCGCTTTGGTATCTCCATCGCGCTGGTTGTGGCTGTGGTGGTGTGGGTCGTCAGCGGCTTCTACACCATTCGCGAAGCGGAGCGTGGTGCCGTGCTGCGGTTTGGCAAGTTTTCCCATATTGTCGAGCCTGGCCTGCGCTGGAAGCCGACCTTTATCGATCAGGTGATCCCGGTGGACGTCGAGTCCGTGCGTTCCCTGCCTGCTTCCGGTTTCATGCTGACTCAGGATGAGAACGTGGTACGGGTCGAGATGGACGTACAGTACCGTGTCGTCAATCCCGAGCAGTACCTGTTCAGCGTGACCAATGCCGACGAGAGTCTGGGTCAGGCTACCGATAGCGCCCTGCGCTACGTGGTGGGTCATACCCGGATGGATGATGTGCTGACCACCGGTCGTGAGAAAGTGCGTCAGGAGACCTGGCAGGTGATCGATGGCATCATCGAGCCCTACCAGATGGGTCTGCAGATCGTCGACGTCAACTTCCTGCCGGCGCGTCCGCCGGAAGAGGTGAAAGACGCCTTCGATGACGCCATCTCCGCTCAGGAAGATGAACAGCGCTTCATTCGTGAAGCGGAAGCCTACGCTCGTGAAGTGGAGCCGAAGGCGCGTGGTTCGGTCAAGCGTCTGGAGCAGGAAGCGGAAGCTTACAAATCCCAGATCGTGTTGAAAGCCCAGGGTGAAGTTGCTCGCTTCAACGAGTTGCTGCCCCAGTATCAGGCTGCCCCCGAGCTGACCCGTGAGCGTATCTATCTGGAAACGATGGAAGAGCTCTATCAGCAGGCCAACAAGGTGGTGGTCGACATGCCGGCTGGCAACAACAGCATGATCTACCTGCCGCTCGACAAGCTGTCCGGCAAGCCGAATGCAGCCCAGTCTGATCGTGCCACTGTCGCTCCGGTCGCAGAGCAAACCCCCGTTTCCAACGAGGGTGCCAACTCTACGCCGACAACGCCGCTGCGTAGCGGTGACCGCTTCAGCTCAGGGAGAAACTGATAGATGAAAAAGCTAGCTATTGGTGCAATCGCTGTCGCGGCCATGGTCTGCTTCTCCTCTGTCTTTATCGTTGATGAAGGTCAGAAGGGGATTGTGGTGCAGTTTGGCAAGGTGAAGCGGGTTGACTCCGGTGAGCCCCGTCTCTATGAGCCGGGCCTGCACTTCAAGGTGCCGCTCATCGACCAGGTTCGCAAGATGGATGCCCGCATCCAGACCATTGACAGCCAGGCCGACCGTTTTGTTACCTCCGAGAAGAAAGACCTGATCATCGACTCTTACGTGAAGTGGAAGATTGAGGATTTCTCCAAGTACTACCTGGCAACCGGTGGTGGCAACAAACTGCAGGCTGAAGATCTGCTCAAACGCAAGATCAACAACGGTCTGCGTTCCGAGATCGGTAACCGCACCATCAAGGACATCGTCTCCGGTGAGCGCAGTACCGTGATGGAAGATGCTCTGAAGAAGATGGCGCGCTCCTCCGAGCTCGGTATCAAGGTGGTGGATGTGCGGATCAAGCAGATCAACCTGCCGGTAGAAGTCTCCAACTCCATCTACCAGCGGATGCGTGCCGAACGTACCGCAGTCGCCCGTGAGCACCGCTCTCAGGGTCGCGAGAAGGCTGAAATCCTGCGTGCCGATATCGACCGCAAGGTGACCGTCATGATCGCCGACGCCGAGAGTAACGCTCGCCAGCTGCGCGGTGAAGGGGATGCGGAAGCCGCCAAGATCTATGCCGACAGCTACAAGAAAGACCCCGAGTTTTTCAGCTTCGTGCGTAGCATGGAGGCCTATCGCAAGAGCTTCGCCGGTGGCAACGACCTGATGGTGTTGAAGCCGGACAGCGAGTTCTTCCGTTACCTCAAGTCTCCTCACGGCACCAAGCAGTAATCGCCACGAGGTCACATTCAAAGGGTCTGCATTGTCAGACCCTTTTGTTTTTGGTGCCAACGGCCAGCCGTCGACCACCAGTGGTTGGTTGTGTTGACGCTGTGCTGAAGGAGGTCGGATGCTGACATCCATGCTGATGGGGTTGGGATTGCTGTTGTTGTTCGAGGGGCTCGGCCCGCTGTTGATGCCCAGGGCATGGCAGCAGATGTTGCGGCTGCTGAGCGATCAGCCAGCGGAGCAGTTGCGCCGTATCGGCGGCTCGCTAGTGGTGGCGGGCAGCGTGATCCTCTGGATGCTGAGTCGCTGAGTCTGGCGCAATGCACTGTCCAGCAGATAGCAGACAATAAAAAAGAGGCCAACGGCCTCTTTTTTCATGCATGTCGTTTACTCAGGCACTGCGTTGCACGGCCATGTGGGCCAGTGTTTCCAGCGCGTGCTTGTGCGGGGAGTCCGGCAGGATGGTGAGAGCGGCAATGGCCTTGTCGGCCTCTTCCCTGGCACGCATGCGGGAGTACTCCAGCGCGCCAGTGCGGTCGAGAATGCCAAGGATCTGCTCAAGATGCTCCATGCCGTTGCGGTGCTCGATGGCATCGCGCACCAGTTGACGCTCTTCCGGCGTGCCCACTTCCATGGCGCGCAGCAGCGGCAGGGTCGGTTTGCCTTCGGCCAGATCGTCACCGACGTTCTTGCCCATCTCTTCGCTCTGGGAGCAGTAGTCCATCACGTCATCGATGATCTGGAACGCGGTGCCCAGATACTTGCCGTAATCGGTCATGGCCTGCTCGACGGGCTCGGGCTGATGAGTCAGTACGGCGGCGAGCCGGGTAGCGGCCTCGAACAGCTTGGCGGTCTTGCAGTAGATGACCGTCATGTAGCTCTCTTCGGTGGTGTCCGGATCGTTGCAGTTCATCAGCTGCAACACTTCCCCTTCGGCGATGGTGTTGGTGGCATCCGAGAGGATCTCCATCACCCGCAGGTTGGAGAGTTCGGCCATCATCTGGAAGGAGCGGCTATAGAGGTAGTCACCGACCAGCACGCTGGCAGCATTGCCAAACATGGCGTTGGCGGTCTCCCGGCCGCGGCGCAGGTCGGATTCGTCGACCACGTCGTCATGCAGCAGGGTAGAGGTGTGAATGAATTCGATGATGGCGGCCAGTTTCAGGTGATCCTCACCCTCATAGCCCAGCGCACGCGCTGCCATCACGGTCAGCATGGGGCGCATCCGTTTCCCGCCGGCGCTGACAATGTAGAAACCCAGCTGATTGATCAGACTAACGTCGGACTGGAGTCGGGCCAGGATCAGTTCATTGACCGCCGTCATGTCGGCGGCACAGAGCGCACGGATAGTCTGTTGGTCCATAAGTCTCGTAACGTGACAGCAGCAATAACTGCGATTTTAGTAATGGCAGGGATTCTACACGATTTCACAATGGGTTACAGTTAGGCGTTTATCCACGGCGGCAGATATGCGCACAAAATAAACTTTTTGCTAAATTGGCCTTGCCTGAGCAGATCGATTTGCGTAGAATGCCCGCCCATTGTTATAGGTTTTTGCGCATGTCTAGCCTTGAGCAAAAGACATGCCTTTACGGAGTTAATCAAATGTACGCGGTATTCCAAAGCGGCGGAAAACAACACCGTGTGGCCGAAGGTCAAATCGTTCGTCTGGAAAAGCTGAACGTTGAGACTGGCGCTACTATCGACTTCAACGAAGTTCTGATGGTTGCTGCAGGCGACACTTTTAAAGTAGGTGCTCCTTTCGTTGAAGGTGGCAAGGTTGTAGCTGAAGTTGTGGCTCACGGCCGTGGCGAGAAAGTGACTATCGTCAAGTTCCGTCGTCGTAAGCACCATCGTAAGCAAGCGGGCCACCGTCAGTGGTTCACTGAAGTCAAAATCACTGGCATCAGCGCTTAATTAGAGGAGTCCGATAAATGGCACACAAAAAAGCTGGCGGTTCATCCCGCAACGGTCGCGATTCTGAAGCTAAACGCCTGGGCGTTAAGCGTTTCGGCGGCGAAACAGTTCTGGCTGGTAGCATCATCGTTCGTCAACGTGGCACCAAGTTCCACGCTGGCACCAACGTTGGTCTGGGCAAGGATCACACCCTGTTCGCAACCGCGACTGGTAAAATCCTGTTCGAAGTTAAAGGTCCGCTGAATCGTAAGTACGTTAGCATCGTTGCTGAGTAATTACGGACCGCAAGGATCCGAAGCCCCGCCAACAGGCGGGGCTTTTGTTTTTCTGAATAACTGACGAAAAAACGGAACGCAGATGACCCGGGCTCCGACAGGGGCGTGGATTGCCAAGATGCGTATCGCCCGCAGGGGTCTGTACCACTATAATTGCGTATCGGTTTTTCGAATTAAGGTGACGGTTACCTATGAAGTTTGTTGATGAAGTCCAGATTCGAGTCGATGCCGGTGACGGTGGTAACGGTTGTGTCAGTTTTCGCCGGGAGTTGTATGTTCCCAACGGTGGTCCGGATGGCGGTGACGGTGGCGATGGCGGTGATGTCTATCTGCTGGCCGACGAAAACCTCAACACCCTGATCGATTACCGTTTTGAGCGTTTCCATGCCGCCGAGCGTGGCGAGAATGGCCGCAGTGCCAACTGTACCGGCCATCGTGGCAAGGACAAGATCCTGCGTGTGCCTGTCGGTACTCGCGCCAGCGATGAGGATACCGGTGAGCGACTGGGCGACTTGACCACTCATGGTCAGAAGCTGATGGTTGCCAAGGGTGGTTTCCACGGTCTGGGCAACACCCGCTTCAAGAGCTCCGTCAATCGGGCTCCGCGCCAGAAGAGTAACGGTACGCCGGGTGAAGTGCGGACCCTGAAGCTGGAGCTGCTGCTGCTGGCTGACGTCGGTATGCTGGGTCTGCCCAACGCCGGTAAATCTACCTTTATCCGTGCCGTTTCCGCCGCGCGTCCGAAAGTGGCCGACTACCCCTTCACTACCCTGGTGCCGAACCTGGGTGTGGTGCGTGGCGAGAACTCCCGCTCCTTCGTGATCGCGGATATTCCGGGCCTGATCGAGGGTGCCGCTGAAGGTGCTGGTCTGGGGATTCGCTTCCTGAAGCACCTCGAGCGTTGCCGCGTGCTGCTCCATCTGGTGGATATCTGCCCCATCGATGGCTCCGATCCTGCTGAAAACGCCGTGACCATCGTCCGGGAGCTGGAAAAATACAGCCCCGAGCTGGCAGGCAAGCCGCGCTGGCTGGTGTTCAACAAGATGGATCTGATCCTGGAAGAGGAAGCCCAGGAAGTGATGGACCGCGTCAAGGCGGCGCTGGCCTACGAAGGTCCGGTCTACCAGATCTCGGCCATCAGCAAGGAAGGTACCAAGAAGGTCTGCTACGACATTCTGGATCTGCTGGACACCATGCCCCGTCAACTGGAGCAGGATGCCAAAGAGGCGATCGAGAAGGTCGAGTTCAAGTGGGACGACTACCACAAGAACCAGCTGGCTCAGGCTGAAGCCGAAGCGCTGGCAGCTTCCGTGGCCTTCGATGAAGGGTTGGATGATGACGATTGGGATGACGACGAAGATGACGGTGTTGAAGTCATCTACGTGCGCGACTGATCCTCGTCACTCTCATTGAAAACCGGAGCCTGAACAGGCTCCGGTTTTTTTATATCTATCGAGTCACCGCTCATTAGGTATATTTGTGATGTCACTTATTGTCTGCCATTGATAACCGATTATACTGCCCACCTAAATTAACAATAACGAAACAATCATCTGGCGATGTCGATTGAATCGATATGCGTTGCTGTATCCGGTTGTTTTGATGGAAGGTTTACCTGCGGAAATATTTATGCGCAGATTTCTGCCTTAAAGGCTTGTTTGTGCATTTTTTTAGAGTATTCTTGCGCCCGTTTTTGCCGGTTAATGCATGAATACGCAGGTTGACCGGGCTAGGGAAAAGTAACATTAGGGCAGTCATATCATGTTGGAAAAGAGTCTCGAAGCACCTGCGGTCAATACCCGCCGTAACTTGTTGATGTTTCTGGTTCCGTCACTCATCGGGATCCTGCTGTTCATGACGCCGGTCGTCTATGACGGTAACGTCACCATTCCGGTGACCGTGCTAGCCAAGCTGGTGCAGCGGGTGTTTGCCGATTATCTGGTCGCCATGGTCAGCGCAGTGATCACCACCACCATGCTGATGACGCTGATCGCCTGGTTGTTCAAACCTGCGATTCTGGTGCGCCGTCCTTTCCTCAACAGCTTGTTCAATGTCTCCCCTTTCTGGGCCTGCGTGCGGGTCTTGGGCGGTATCTTCGTGCTGCTGACCTTCTTTCAGGCGGGGCCAGAGGTGCTTTACTCGGGCGCAACCGGTGGACTGGTGCTCAACGATCTGTTGCCGGTGCTGTTCTCGGTCTTCATTTTCGCCGGTCTGCTGCTGCCGTTGCTGCTCGATTTCGGGCTGCTGGAATTTGTCGGCACCATGATGACCCGCATCATGCGTCCGGTGTTCCGCTTGCCGGGTCGCTCCGCGGTGGACTGCTTTGCTTCCTGGCTTGGCGATGGCAGCGTCGGTATCCTGCTGACCAGCAAGCAGTACGAAGGCAAGTTCTACACCCAGCGTGAAGCTGCAGTGATTGGCACCACTTTCTCCGCCGTCTCCATCACCTTCTGTCTGGTGGTGATCTCCCAGGTGAAGCTGGAGCACATGTTTGTTCCCTTCTACCTGACCGTCTGTTTAGCGGGTGTGGTTGCTGCCATCGTGGTACCGCGTCTGCCACCGCTCTGCTGGAAGAAGGACATCTATGCCGACGGCACCCCCCTGTGCCGCAAGCAGGAGGCGGTACCACACCAGCACAGCGTGATGAGCTATGGCTTCGAGCGGGCGCTGACCAAGGCTGACAGCATGACCGATCTCGGCGCCGTCGCCCGTGAAGGGGTGAAGAATGCGCTGGATATGGTGTTTGGCGTGTTGCCGGTGGTGATGGCGATCGGCACCTGTGCCCTGATGCTGGCCGAACACACCCCGATCTTCAACTGGCTGGGTGCCCCGTTCGTTCCCTTGCTGGAGCTGCTGCAACTGCCGGAGGCGGAAGCGGCCTCCAAGACCATCATGGTCGGTTTTGCCGACATGTTCATTCCGGCGGTACTGGCCTCGACCATCGAGAGCGAGATGACTCGCTTCGTGATTGCCGCCATGTCAGTGACCCAGCTGATCTATATGTCGGAAGTGGGTGCCCTGCTGCTGGGCAGCAAGATCCCGGTCAAGCTGTGGGAGTTGTTCGTTATCTTCCTGCTGCGCACCCTGGTCACCTTGCCGGTTATCGCCGCGGTGGCACACCTGCTGTTCTGATCACCTCGTCGTGGTGAAAAAGGCCATCCCGCTTGCGGGGTGGCCTTTTTGCATCCGGCGCATTGAGTCACCCGTCAGGCCATCAAGGGCAATTGTGTTCCGTTCGAACATCTCATGATAGAGTGCCCGTTCTGTTAGCAAATTGTGATGCAATGGAGTGTATTTATGTCTGCCATCCCCTATTCCGTGCTCGATCTGGTGCCTGTTGCCGAAGGTTCTGTGCCTGCCGAGTCGTTTCGCCGTTCGCGGGATCTTGCCCGCCATGCCGAGGGCTGGGGTTACCAGCGTTACTGGCTGGCCGAGCATCACAACATGCCGGGCATTGCCAGTGCCGCCACCTCGGTGCTGATCGGTCATCTGGCCGAGGCTACCACCACTTTGCGGATCGGGGCGGGTGGCATCATGTTGCCGAACCACTCGCCGTTGGTCATTGCCGAGCAGTTTGGCACCTTGGCCTCTCTCTATCCCGACCGCATCGATCTCGGCCTTGGCCGGGCGCCCGGGACCGATCAGCGCACCATGCGGGCGCTGCGGCGTATGCGCAGTGGCGAGGTGGACGATTTCCCTGCCGATGTGCGCGAGCTGATGAGCTACTTTGGCGACGAGATCGGCGCCGTGCAGGCGGTGCCCGGTCAGGGGCTGCATCTGCCAGTCTGGCTGCTGGGTTCCAGCCTCTATAGCGCCCAGCTGGCGGCGGCAATGGGCTTGCCGTTCGGTTTTGCCTCCCATTTCGCGCCTGCGATGTTGCTGCAAGCGCTGGAGATCTACCGTAGCCAGTATCGCCCCTCTGCCCGCTGGCCCAAGCCCCATGCGGTGGTCTGCATCAACATGATCGCCGCCGACAGCGAGCGAGAGGCCCGCTTCCAGTTCACCACAGTGCAACAGCAGTTCTTGCGCCTGCATCGCGGTGATGCGGGCAAGCTGCCCGCGCCAGTCGTCCTGCTTGGCGACGAGTGGGCACCCCGTGAGCTGATGGCGATGGAGCAGACGCTGGCCCGCTCTCTGGTGGGTGACCCGGAGCAGGTTCGTCATGGTCTCAAGGCGCTGCTGGCGGAAACCCGTGCCGATGAGCTGATGTTCAATGGCCCCATCGTCGACCATCAGGCCCGGCTGCGTTCTTTCGAGATCGCTGCCGAGCTGATGCAGGGTCTTTAATCCATGGTTTGAGCCTCGGTAAACGCTATCTTGAATAGATAGCGTTTGTCGGGTTGCTGTCGGGTGACCGACTCCTGTCTGCAGTGCTCACAGGCGGTGCTTGAAAACGACAGAGACGATGAGATTAATGTATTGATTTAAAAGGAAAGTCAGGTTTATGTCAGGCATCTGTCGTGTCGCTTGTCACATCTGAGCCCGTAAGCTGGCCCTGTCAATTACCACAAGGAGTTCGAGATGATCGTCAGGAAGTTGAGATTGCAACGGGGTTGGTCCCAGGATCAGTTGGCGACGATGACTGGTTTGAGTGTTCGCACTATCCAGCGGATCGAGCAGGGGCAGCAACCCGGACTGGAATCTCTCAAGGCCCTGGCCTCCGTCTTTGAACTCGATGTGGCTCAACTGGATGGGTCAGAGCAACAGGAGCGCGAGATGAGAGGAAGTGACACTATGGGTCAGGATGCGGTGCAGGTATCGGCCGAGGAGCGGGCTGCCATGCGCTATGTGGAGGCGCTCAAGGGCTTCTATCACCATGTCGCCAGCTATGTGGTGGTGATCTGCGGGCTGTTTGTCATCAACTACCTGAGCAATCCGGAGTACATCTGGGCCTGGTGGCCAGCACTGGGGTGGGGATTGGGGCTCGCCTCCCATGCCATTCGGGTATTTCAGCCCTTCAAGCTGTTTGGCCCGGAGTGGGAGCGGCGCCAGATCGAGAAGCGGCTGGGGCGCAAGTTGTAACGTCATCCACCGGAAAACAGAGAACATAAAACAGCAAGCCCGGCAGGTTGCCGGGCTTTGTTATTGATGCGGGTGTTGGCAATCCGTGCGGTTGCGACCGCCTGATTGCTGCGCGCCCCTAACTGGCGTGAGTGGGGCAGGGGGTGGCGATCAGGGCATCATCCTCGTAGCGCCACAGAGTGAGGCTGTTGCCCCAGACGCAGCCGGTATCGAGCGCCTTGATATCGCTCTTGCCGGTGTTGCCCATCAGGGCGGCCCAGTGACCGAACACCAGAATGGGGTCGTCCACGTGATGCTCCCGTTGTTCGAACCAGGGGCGCAGCCCCGGAGTCGACTCCTTGGGCCCCTTCTTGCATTTGAAGTCGAGCCGACCATCGAAGTAGCAGAAGCGCATCCGGGTGAAGGTGTTGATGATGTAGCGGTAGCGGTCGATCCCGACCAGATCATCTTTCCAGCCATCGGGCAGGTCGCCATACATGTTGTGCAGTAGCCACTGGTACTGATCGCCGCGCAGCAGGCTCTCCACCTCGCGGGCGCAGTTGCGGGCGGTGCGGGCATCCCACGCCGGGGAGATACCGGCATGCACCATCATGATGGGCAGATCAGGATGTTCGGCCAGCAGCGGGCGGTGGCGTAGCCACTCCAGCAGTTCATCCCGATCAGGGGCATCCATCAGGCTCTGCAGCTTGTCTTTCTTTTTCAGCGGCGCAACGCCATTAGCCACTGCCAGCAGGTGCAGGTCGTGGTTGCCGAGCACGGTGACGGCGCGGTTGCCCAACCCTTTGACGAAACGCAGGGTATTGAGGGAGTCCGGGCCGCGGGCGACCAGGTCGCCGCAGAGCCAGAGCACGTCTTTGTCGGGATCGAACGCGGCAAGATCCAGCAGACGGCGCAAGTCGTCGTAACAGCCCTGGATGTCACCGACAAAACAGTTCGCCATGAAACCTCAGTTGATAATATTGGGGATGGCCAGCGTGAAGGGGGCGATGGGCGCCTCGAACGGCTGACCAGAGCCATCTTGCAGGGTATAGCTCCCTTCCATCACTCCGAGCGGGGTCGCCAGCGGCACGCCGCTCTGGTAGCGGTAGGTCTCACCTTCGGCAATGACGGGTTGCTCCCCGACCACTCCGGGACCTTCTACTTCCAGCATCTTGCCATTGGCATCGGTGATGAGCCAGCGCCGGTGCAGCAGTTGCACCGGGCCGGGCCCCAGATTCTCAATCTCGATCAGATAGTGAAACTGGTAAGGGTCTTGGGAGCCCGCCACATACACGGGGTATGGGCGGATCTCGATGTGCGGGTGAGCCACAGGATCAGGCCTGTTGCTGATCCGCCAGCCAGTTGGCGATGATGACGAACTGCTCGAGGGAGAGGTTCTCCGGGCGCAGGTTGCCATCGATACCAAGCTCGGTCAGCTGGGCGTCGGTGATGAAGTTGGAGAAGCTGTTGCGGATGGTCTTGCGACGCTGGCCAAAGCCCTCGGTACAGACGCGGCTCAGGCAGCGCATGTCTTTCGCGACCAGAGTCGGGTTCTTGTGGGGGATCAGGCGGACCACGGCAGAGTCCACTTTCGGCGCCGGTTTGAAGGCGCCCGGACCCACTTCCAGCACTGGCACCACCTGGCAGTAGTACTGCACCATGACGCTCAGACGGCCATAGGCCTTGCTGCCCGGGCCGGCACACATCCGCAATACCACCTCTTTTTGCAGCATGAAGTGCATGTCTTCAACCCGGTCGGCAAATTCGCACAGGTGGAAGATGAGCGGGGTGGAGATGTTGTAGGGCAGGTTGCCGAAGATGCGCAGCGGCGGCTTGCCTTCACCCATCAGGGTGCCGAAGTCAAAACGCATGGCATCTGCTTCGATGACGGTCAGTTTGTCCTTGAGGGTCGGGTGCTCGCGCAGGCGAGCGGCCAGGTCCCGGTCAAGTTCGACCACGGTCATCTTGTCCATCTGGGAGGCGACCGGTTCGGTCAGCGCGGCCAGACCCGGACCGATCTCCACCAGATTCTGACCCGGCTGCGGGTTGATGGCGGCGACGATCTGGTCGATCACATAGCGGTCGTGCAAGAAGTTCTGACCGAAACGCTTACGGGCCGTGTGACCCATGTGCACCTTATTGCTCTGCACCTTACTGCTCATATCTTTTTTTCTCTACCATCTTGATGGCGTGGTTAATCGCGGTGATCAGGCTGCCCGAATCCGCCAGGCCCTTGCCTGCCAGATCCAGCGCGGTGCCGTGATCCACCGAAGTGCGGATGAAGGGAAGCCCCAGGGTGATATTGACCGAACTGCCGAAGCCCTTGTATTTGAGCACAGGCAGCCCCTGGTCGTGGTACATGGCGAGTACCGCATCCGCATCCTTGAGGTATTTATCCTGGAACAGGGTGTCGGCCGGCAAGGGGCCGACCAGATCGATTCCCTCCTGGCGCAGCGTGGCCAGAGCGGGTTCGATCACGTCAATCTCTTCACGGCCGAGATGGCCACCTTCCCCGGCATGGGGATTGAGGCCGCAGACGTAAATACGGGGTTTGGCGATGCCAAATTTGGTGGCGAGATCCTCGTTGAGGATCCTGATCACCTTGCCGAGGCGATCCTCGGTGATGGCCATCGCCACATAGGCCAGCGGAATATGGGTGGTCGCCAGCGCGACCCGCAGCCCCTCGGTTGCCAGCATCATCACCACATCGGCGGTGTTGGATTGCTGGGCAAAGAACTCGGTGTGGCCGCTGAACGAGACACCGGCCTGGTTGATGATCCCCTTGTGCACCGGTCCGGTCACCACGGCGGCAAATTCGCCGCTCATGTTGCCATCGCAGGCGCGTTGCAGGGTCGCCAGCACATAGGCGCCATTGCCTTCGTTCAGCTCGCCCGGCACCACGGGGGCGCCGAGGGTGATCGGACAGACGGTCAGGGTGCCCGCCCGCTGCGGATGGGCAGGGGCGGTGGCATCATAGGGCTCAAGCTCGATGCTGAGCCCCAGCAGGGCGGCCCGCTCGCGCAGCAGCGCCGGATCGGCGATCACCACCAGCTGGTGAGGCCAATCCTGCTGGGCAATCTGCAGCATCAGGTCCGGGCCGATCCCGGCCGGTTCGCCCGGGGTAACGGCAAGGCGACGGCAGCTCATCAGCTACCGGCGCCTTCGATCTGGATGTAGGCCTCGTCACGCAGCTCATCCAGCCACGCCTGGGATTCTTCCACGAAGCGGCGGTTGTAGATCAGCTGGTAGGCGCGCTGTTCCTGAGCCTTGTCGGTGGCATCCTGGCTGCGGCGATCTTCCACCTGCACGATGTGCCAGCCGTGGCTGGTACGGAACGGGGCACTGATCTGGCCCGGTTGCAGGCGGTTGACCATGTCGCGGAACTCCGGCACATAGACGTTGGGATCAGACCAGCCCAGTTCGCCACCTTGCACCGCAGAGCCCGGATCTTCGGAGTACTTCTCCGCCATGCTGGCGAAGTTGGCCTTGCCGCTCTTGATGTCGTGCAGAATGCCGTCCAGCATCCCCTTGGCTTTCTCTTCGCTCAGGATGATGGAGGGTTTGATCAGGATGTGGCGGGCTTTCACCTCGGTCTGCATCACTTGCTGCTGACCCTTGGTGTCGAACACCTTGACGATGTGCAGACCGGCGCCGGAGCGCAGCGGGCCAACGATGTCGCCCTTCTTGGCACCTTGCACCGCTTCGGCCATCAGGGTAGGCATCTCTTGCGGGCTCATCCAGCCCCAGTCGCCCCCTTCCAGCGCCTTGGGACCATTACTCTCGGCAATGGCCAGCTTGCGGAAGTCAGCGCCCTCTTTCAGAGCGGCCAGAATGCGCTCAATCTTGCTTTTGGCGGCATCCAGCTGGGCGGCGGTGGGGTTGTCCGGCAGGGCAATCTGGATATGACCGACGTGGTATTCATCCTGCTGTTGACCCTGTTTCTTCAGGATCTCCACCACCTGCTTCACCTCCTGCTCGGAGATGTTGATACGGCGGCGTACCTGGTTGCGGCGCACCTCGTTCATCAGGATCTCGCGGCGCACCTCTTCCCGATACTGGGCATAGGTCAGCCCTTCACGGGCGAGCTGGGCACGCAACTGATCCAGGGTCATCTTGTTGTCGGCGGCGATGCCCTGAATAGCCTGTTCCAGCTGGGTATCGCTGATCTTCAGCCCCTGGCGATCCGCCAGTTGCAGTTGCAGGCTCTCCTGGATCAGACGATCCAGCGCCTGTTTGCGCAGGGTGGCGTCGTCAGGCAGGGACTGGCCGCTCTCCTGGGCGGAGAGTTTTACCTTGTTGACCAGTGCATCCTGTTGACTGGACAGCACTACGTCCTTGTTGACCACGGCCAGCACCTTGTCCATCAGCTCGGGTGCAGCCAGTGCGGCCTGGCTCATGGCGCCGAACATTCCCGCGGTCAGCAGGGCAATCAGGGTCTTTTTCATATCCATCTCTCAAGGCTGGGCCAGCATCATTGCTGGCCTTTCAGATTAAACGGGCGAACATAGGGCAACAGCTCGGTATCCAGCGTGACACTGCGGCCACCGGTACCCACGCTGCCAAGTCCCTTCATTTCAAACTGCAGACCAATGACTTTTTCCGAAGTGGGGGTCAGGGTGACGTTGTCCGGCTGGTTGTGCCACTCCAGGCTCATGTTGATACTCCAGCAGCAGGAGTCGTATTTGACACCGATTTTGCGGTCAATGTTCACATCCTGCTTGATATCACGGTAGTAACCGCCATACATCTGCCACTGATCGGCGATCGGCGCCATCACCACCAGACCCGCCTGGCTCAGATCTTCCGCCAGCGCCGTATTGGTCGGATAGCGATAGTCCAGGTTGCCATCCTTGATGTAGCGGTAGTTGACCTGGGTGGTCAGCTTGCCGGTCCGGTATTCGACTGCGCCGTTGCCTGCGGTAAATTCACCTTCCGAGGTATCGTACTGGGTGCCCGCATGGGTAAACCACTCATCGGTGATCCGGGCATCCCCCTCAAACGACAGCAGCGAGCGGGCGTTGGTGCTTTCCGGATCGGACGGGTAGAGGCGCACCTTGGGTGGCGTCATCTCGAAGGCCTGGGCCACCGCCAGACGCAACCGCTCATCACCCGCATTGTCATAGACCCGGCTGGTCAGGCCAACGGTGATCCGGTTGGCATCACTGATGCGGTCGAGACCGGCAAAGCGGCGATCGCTGAACAGGCTGTAGTAGTCCTGACGGGTGGTGGTGGAGTCGTAGATCCCGATCTCGTCCTGATTTTTGTAAGGGATATAGAGGTACTGGAACTCGGGTTCCAGGGTCTGGGTACCCTTGCCATCATACCAGTCGAGCGGCCGATCGAAGTTGACGCCCCCCTTGAGGCGGAAGGATGGCAGGGTGCGGGTAATGGTGCCGTCTTTCAGGGTCAGCTGTTTGCTGTCTGCATCGGTGAAGCGGCTGCGGTCCGTATAGACCAGATCTTTGGGCACCTCCTGGTTGTAGGAGGTAAACATCAGTTTGTACTGGCTGGTCAGGTAGTAACCCGGCGCATCCACCAAGGGGACGGTCAGGGTCGGTGCCAGATGCAGACGGGTGGCGGTGTAGCGTTCACCGGCCTGCTGGGTAGTGGCACTGCCGCTGTCATAGCCAAACTTGGTCAGCTCGCTGTTCCAGGCCAGATCGAACCACTTGCCCTGCTGGAAGTAGTTGTGGTCGATGCGCGGCAGCATCTCGTGGGGCAGCAGCGCATACGGACTCAGGATCTGGTAGCGGCGAATCTCGGAGGTAAGGTTCCAGTTGTGCTGGTAGTAACCGGCGGTAAAAGATTGCTGCAACTGGCTGTCGACCTGGGTGCCTACTTGCGGGCTGAAGTCGTTGAAGTAGTTGTAGTCCTTATCCCGCACCTGGGTGTAGTCGATGCCAAAGCGCAGTGAACCATCCATCAGGGTTGAGCCGTGACGGACATTCATCAAATAGCGATGGCCATCGGAGAGGTACGGAGTGCCGGTCGCAGGGTTGGTGAAACTAGAGTTGCCCGCGGCATACTGCTTGTCATCCGCCAGATTTTCAAAATAGAGGGTGCCGGTGTGGGCGGGGTCCGGCATGTAGCGGAACTCCACCTGCTCCATCAGGCCGCGCTTGTCCATAAAACGGGAGGTGATGGTGGCATCGTAGTTGGGGGCAATGTTCCAGTAGAAAGGCTGGGTGATATCCATGCCGTTGCTGGAGCTTTGCTTGTAACCCGGGTAGAGCAGACCGGTCTTCCGCTCATCCTTGATGGGGAAGTTGATATAGGGGAAGTAGAACACCGGGTAGTCATAGAGCCAGAGGCTGGCGTTCCAGGCTTCGCCGAACACCTCTTTCTGGTCGATATCGATGCTGCCTGCTTTGAGGGTCCACACTTCCTGACCGGGGGGGCAGGTGGTGTACTGGGCCCCCTCCATGGTGATGTTCTGGTTGTTGTTGGTCATCACCACGCGCTTGGCAAAGCCGCGCACCGGTGAACCATGCACCTGATATTTGCCCTCTTCCAGTTCGGAGTTCTTGGTATCCAGGTTGGATTTGAGGGTCTTGTCGCTGGTAACGGTCACCTGACCGTCGTTGTAATAGATGTTGCCGATAGCGATGACATCCCGGCTCTTCTGGTCGAGCTGGGCATAGTCGGAGTCAAACTTGCGCACACCCTGACGAACCTTGACGTCACCCTCATAGACGGCGGTGCCGCCCTGTTTGGCCTCGAGACGGTCGGCATCAACCTCGACCGGCTGTGCGTTGGCCTCCTGATCCGATGCAGGCTTCTCTATCTTGGGAACATAGTCATAGCAGAGACTATCGAGAATGCCGGTGGCTGGCGGCGTTTCGAACGGGGCTGCCTGCACCACCATTGGGGCGAGTGCGGGGGCCAGGCTGATAGTCAGGGCGATGGGATAGCGGTACCCCAGTGTCCATTTGGTCATGTGAAAGACTCGTGCAATCCGTGATAGATACGGTTGATCCAAGGCATGCATTTTACGACAGGTTTCATCGAGTTGACATTGCATGTCATTGCTTTATGTTAGCCGGCAATGATAAAGCATTATTGCGGCCAGGGCTAACAGCCAAGTGCTGCTTTCCACCTTGGTCCTCTACTTATGCACGATCGCGATTCCCTGCTATTGCAGTGGGCACGCCGTATTTCCGGCGATGCCACTCTCACGCTTACCCTCATTTCCGGTGATGCCAGTTTCCGCCGCTACTACCGTGGCGGTGGCCAGGTGTGGGTGGATGCCAATCCGAAAACCGAAAAAAATCATGAGTTTGTTCGTAACGCGGCCGCCTTGCAGGCGCGTCAGTTGCTGGCGCCAGAGGTGAAGGCGGTGGACTACCAACAGGGGCTGCTGGCGGTCAGTGATCTGGGCGATACCCAGCTGATCTGCTGCCTGAACGAGCACAACGTGCTGGCCTGGTATGGCAAAGCCATTGATCTGCTGCCCCGACTGGGGGCGGTCGAACTGGCGCTTGAGCCCTTCGATACGGCCTTTATGGCGCGGGAGAACAGCATTTTCCCCGAGTGGCTGCTGGGCCATCATCTGCAACTGACCCTGACCGATGAAGAGCAGCAACTGCTGGACGAGACCTTTGCCTGCCTCACCGCCTGCAATCTGGCCCAGCCGCAAGGGGTGATGCACCGGGATTTCCACAGTCGCAACCTGATGGTGTGTGGCGGTGATACCCCCGAGAGCAGCACCCTTGCCATCATCGATTTTCAGGACATGGTCATCGGGCCGCTTACTTATGATCTGGTTTCCCTGCTGAAAGATTGCTACGTGCGCTGGCCGGACGAGGTGATCGATGAAGGGATGCGCCACGGCTTTGCCACCCTGCAACAGGCGGGGCTGCTTGGCGAGCTCGATTATGCCAGTTTCCGTCGTGGTGCCGACCTGACCGGCATGCAGCGCCACCTCAAGGCGGCCGGGATCTTCACCCGGCTCTATCATCGCGACGGCAAGTCCGGTTATCTGAAGGATATTCCCCGCACTCTCGGCTACGTAGTGGATGCCTGTCGCACTCACGGTAGCGCCTATCCGGTACTGGCCCGTTTTGGTCAGTGGCTGGAGCAGGTGGTATTGCCCGGGATAGCCAACGCTGGAGTGAAACCATGAAGGCGATGATCCTGGCCGCTGGCCGTGGCGAGCGGATGCGCCCGCTGACCGACCTGCTGCCCAAGCCGCTGCTGGCGGTGGGGGGCAAACCGCTCATCGTCCACCATATCGAAAAGTTGAAGTCAGCTGGCGTGACCGAGCTGGTGATCAACCACGCCTGGCTCGGCCACAAGCTGGTCGAAGTGCTCGGTGATGGCAGTTCGCTTGGGGTGACCATCCACTGGTCAGCCGAGGAGAGTGCGCTGGAGACCGCGGGCGGCATCGTGCAGGCGCTGCCACTGCTGGGCGCAGCCCATTTTCTGGTGATCAACGGCGATACCTGGCTCGATCTCGATTATCACACTCTGGTCAGCCAGCCCCTTGGCGACGATCTGGCCCACCTCTGGCTGGTGCCCAATCCGCCCCAGCATCCGAGCGGGGACTTTGCCCTGCAAGGGGGGCGAGTCATGGATACGCCAGCGTTTACCTTTAGCGGGGTCGGGCTATATGATCCGGCGGCCTTTGCCGGTCTCGCGGGCGGCGCCAGCAAGCTGGCGCCGCTGCTGCGTGACTGGATGGCGCAAGGGCGGGTGGGCGGCAGCCTGCTCGCTGGCGAGTGGCGCGATATCGGCACAGTCGATCGACTGCGCGAGCTGGATGACCAGCTCCAGGCCCGCACTCATTAACTTCAAGAGGTCTTGAACCATGCGTATTTGGGGTAAGGTGCTGGGCGCCTTCTTCGGTTTTCTGCTCGGCAATATCATCGGCGCCCTGATTGGTCTGTGGATTGGCCACCGTTTCGACCGTGGCATGGGGCTGCAGGGGGCGTTTCGTCGCAGCCCGAGTCAGGCGCAGCAAGCCGTTTTCTTCCACGCCACCTTCTCGGTGATGGGCCACATTGCCAAGTCCAGTGGTCAGGTGACCGAGCAGGAGATCCGGGTTGCCTCCAACCTGATGGACCGGATGCGGCTGGCGGGCGAACAGCGTGCCCGGGCGCAGGAGTCATTCCGTCTCGGTAAAGAGGCTGACTTCCCACTGCGCGAAACCCTGGCCGAGTTTCGTCGCGCCAGCCTCGGGCAGCGCGACATTCTGCGCTTCTTCCTCGAGGTGCAGTTGCAGGCGGCCTTTGCCGACGGGCGGGTAGAGGAGGGCGAGCGTGCCATTCTTCATACCATCGCCGACGAGCTGGGGTTCAGTCGCATCGAGCTGGCCCGCATTCTGGCGATGGCCGAAGCGCAGATGAACTTCTTCAATCAGGCCCATGGCCAGTATCAGGGGGGCCATTCCGGTGGCCAGCAGTATCGCCAAGAGCCGCCCTCTGCGGATCGCCTCAAGAATGCCTACCAGTTGCTGGGAGTGAGCGAGAGCGACAGCGATCAGGATATCAAGCGCGCCTACCGCAAGGAGATGAGCAAGCATCACCCGGACAAGCTGGCCGCCAAAGGGTTGCCGCCTGAGATGATGGAGATGGCCAAGGAGAAGACCCAGGAGATCCAGCAAGCCTGGGAGTGGATCCGCGAGGCACGCGGCATTCGTTAAGCGCCAAAGCCTGATAGACCTGAACAGCAGACAATAAAAAGCCCCGCAGCAGTGCGGGGCTTTGTTTTGTTGTTTTATCCGGGCCGGCTTACTTGGCCGGAATGGCTTCCAGCACGTGCACCAGCAGTTGCCAGAAACGCTCGACCGCCGGGATGTGAACTTTCTCGTCAGGGGAGTGAGCACCACGGATGGTCGGGCCGAAGGAGACCATGTCCCACTCCGGATAAGCGCTCTTGAACAGACCGCACTCGAGACCGGCGTGGATCACCATCACGTTGGGCATGGTGCCAAACAGAGTCTGGTAGCTGCTCCGCACCAGCGCCATGACGGGGGAGTCCACGTTCGGCGCCCAACCCGGATAGGCACCGGTGAATTCGCAGCTGGCACCCGCCAGGGTGAACAGGGAACGGGTCATCTGCTCGATGCTCTCGCGGCCGGAATCGATCAGGGAGCGGATCAGGCACTGGACGTACACTTCACCATCCTGAGTCTTGATGACCCCCAGGTTGGTAGAGGTTTCGGTCACGCCGGGCATGGCATCGCTCATGCGCATCACGCCGTTCGGGCAGGCCAGCAGGGCATCCAGCAGGCGCTGCTGCAGGGAGATGCTCATCAGCTTGGCCGGTTTGGCGGCGCCGTTGACCAGCAGGGTCAGGTTCGGCTCGGTGGCGGCCAGTTCGGTCTGGTAGATACCGGTATAGCGGTCAACCAGCGCCTTGAACTCGTTCACGCTAGCGGCGGGCACCAGCAGGGTGGCGCGGGCTTCGCGCGGGATGGCGTTGCGCAGGGTGCCGCCGTGGATCTCGGCCAGACGAATACCCAGCGGCTCGGCTGCTTTGAGCAGACGCACCAGCAGCTTGTTGGCGTTGCCACGACCGCGATGAATGTCGCAACCTGAGTGACCGCCACGTAGCCCTTTGACCGCCAGCTCGAGCGCTTCGCCTTCGCTGGCGTCAACCAGTTCGAGCGGGAAACGGATATTGGCATCCACACCGCCAGCGCAGCCCATGTAGACCTCGCCATCCTCTTCGGAGTCGGTGTTGAGCAGGATCTCGCCCTCCAGCCAGCCAGCTTCCAGACCGAAGGCGCCGGTCATGCCGGTCTCTTCGTCGGTGGTCAGCAGCACTTCCAGCGGGCCGTGTTTGATGGTCTTGTCAGCCAGCACCGCCAGGCAACCGGCCATGCCGATGCCGTTGTCAGCACCCAGGGTGGTGCCACGGGCAGTGACCCACTCGCCATCGACATAGGCATCGATGGGATCGGTCGCGAAGTCGTGCTGGGTGTCGGCGTTGGCCTGCGGCACCATGTCGATGTGTGCTTGCAGTACCACGGCTTTGCGGTTTTCCATCCCCGGGGTGGCCGGTTTCTTGATGATGATGTTGCCGACCTTGTCCTGCTTGACCGCCAGACCTTCTTCCTGTGCCCACTGGATGATCCAGGCGCTCAGTTTGGCTTCATGCTTGGAAGGGTGGGGAATGGAGCAGATCTGTTCGAAGAAATGCCAAATCAGTTTGGGAGAGAGAGAGCTAAGCTGTGCCACGTCGGGACTCCTTACCAGCACGGAATAAACAGGGCCCCATCAGCGGGCCGGGGAAGAGGGTAACGATAATACAGTCAATCACACAAAAATGTGAGCAATCAGCGCAAATCGCAGGCAGCTTGTGCTGGCCCATGGCAACCAGGCAGTACGATCGTCAGGTTTGGACGACGCTGGCCGGTAGAAAAGAAATTATGTGACCTATCTCACAAAAAAGTTGAATTTAACGCGCCGACTGGTAAATTAGCTCCCGTGGTTCGCCACCCGTCAGGATGACGATGAAAGCCTCCAGGGAACCGAAGCAAAGCAAGTGCGCCTCCATGGAACCGAGTGTTCGTTCAAGGATTTGAGCCCGCATTAAAGGTACGTAACTTGTTAAGCAATCAGGAGTTTCAATATGCCAGGCAGCAACTCAACCTATTGGTTTGCCCCGTCTTTGTATACCCAGGGTTTCAGCTACCCTAACCCCTTCGTCACTCGTCGCTAAGACGAGCTGCCTGACCGGGCAGAGGCGAGAAAGCAGCAGGTGCGTGAGGTCAAACCTCCCCCTGCTATTTTTTTATCTGCGATTTGCCGCTACACCCATTTTGGTGTCATTAGCAGCGGTGACAGGTTGGCCGTTTGGCTCTCTGGATGTGCCAAATGGAGAGGGTGATGCCGATTTTTCCTGAATTTGGCATACGTTTGCCAGGCATTTTCTCTGTAAACGGTGCTATCATATCGGCCCAACAGCCTGTCCGCGGTTTGGACACATCATCGAACCGATCGCCGGATACGCCCATCTTGCTTCCATTGTCATCAGATTTGCTGCCGAGGCTCAGCCCTGAGGCAGCCGAAGTGCAATCTGAATTCAGTCGGGCAAGGGCCGCCATTTGCTGGCATCCGCAGGGAGATCTGCGGGTGTCATTATTTTAAGTGATTGTTTTTATATAACTATTT
Organism: Aeromonas sp. QDB11; assembly: GCF_027705265.1. NCBI lineage: Bacteria > Pseudomonadati > Pseudomonadota > Gammaproteobacteria > Aeromonadales > Aeromonadaceae > Aeromonas > Aeromonas sp. QDB11. The sequence goes on from NZ_JAPDBM010000006.1 coordinate 75,843, forward strand.
GAGATCGATAACATGCCGAAAAAGTTCTATGTGTCGTGGGACAACCTGCAACGTGAAGCTCGTCGTCTGGCCCGTCGTCAGCTGCCTGTCAGCCAGTGGAAAGGTATCATCGCGGTCAGCCGTGGTGGTCTGGTGCCCGCTGCCCTGATGGCCCGTGAACTTGGCATTCGTAATGTGGAAACCCTCTGCATCTCCAGCTATGACCACGACAACCAGCGCGAGCTGGTGGTTGTGAAGGCCGCCACCACCGCCGGTGACGGCGAAGGCTGGCTGGTGGTGGAAGATCTGGTGGACACCGGCACCACCGCCAAGGCGATCCGCGAGCTCTATCCGAAAGCCAAGTTCATCGCGATCTTCGCCAAGCCGATGGGCGAAGCGCTGCTGGACGATTTCGAAGTGGCGATCCCGCAGGATACCTGGATCGAACAGCCGTGGGATATGGCGCTGGAGTTCGCCACACCGATCTGCGACGAAAAGTAACGGGATCGGAATTTGACGTTCACTGCGTCAATTGGCCGCACGCGGCAAGAATGGTTTCACAGGGCTCCAATTTGGAGCCCTGTTTTTTTGTCTATCAATCTGTTGCGGGGTGGCTGAGTGGCGCTAAAAGTGGTTAAGATGGGCCATTGCATGATATGAATGAGACACTATCTTGGACTTGAACGACGACCTAAACCTGACCGAACAGCTCTTTACCCGCGTCAAGAAGGTATTGGAAACATCCGAGATCTCCAACTCCAGCCCGGCTGATCTGGCGGAGGCCGCGTCAGACGAGATGTTTATCGACGGCTCCATGTCAAAGAGCTGGTATCGCCTGCTGCGCCGACCCTCCTGGGCCTGGCAGGGGGCTGATCCGATCGAGGTGGAGCAGACCCTGGCCCGCATCGCCATGGCGACGGGTGAGCGCACTCACGACTGCTATCTCGATACCATCAAGGGCTATGTGCCCGGCAACTGGATCTACGAGTGGAGCCAGGTGGCTGGCAACTACTTCAAGCAGGGCCGCGAGCTGCGCGAGCAGGGGGATGCCGCGGGCGCGCTGAAACAGCTGCTCAAGGCGGTTCGCTATTACTCCATCGCCAGCTATCCCCATCTCAAAGACGACGAACTGGCGGATCAGGCCCAACTGCTTGGCAACATGGCCTATCGCGAGGCGGGTCGGCTGTTCAAGGTGCCGCTCAAAGAGATCCAGGTGCCGTTTCGCGGCAAGAATATTCAGGGCTATCTCCACCTGCCGACCACCGACAAACCGGTGCCGCTGGTGATCATCAGCGGCGGGATCGACTCACTGCAGCTCGATTTCCTCAACTTCTATCTCAAGCGACTCGAACCCCATGGCATCGGGATGCTCTCTCTCGACATGCCGGGCATCGGCTATGCCGAGCATTGGCCGCTGGTGCAGGATACCAGCCGCCTCCATCAGGCGGTGCTGCATTACCTCTCCGAGGTGGCCTGGGTCGATCATCAGCGTATCGCCATGGTGGGGATGCGTCTGGCGGGGAATGTCGCCGCCAGATTGGCCTTTATCGAACCGTTCAAGCTGCGTACCGTGGTCTGTGTCGGGGCCGGGGTCAATCAGGTGTTTACCAATCAGGAGCTGTTTGCCAAGTGCCCGCGCATGATGCGGGACAGTCTGGCCAACCGGTTGGGGGCCGATGCGGCGCAGTGGGATGCCATGCGCACCAAGTGCCAGGTATTTTCACTGAAAACGCAAGGATTACTGGGGACTCGCACCTCTGTGCCGATATTGAGTATTGGACACAAGCGAGATTTTATTTGTCCCGAGCAGGATGTACGGGCATTGGCGGCGGCCAGTCGTAATGGCAAGGCTATCGTCTTCGACAAGCAGCCTTTGCTGGAGGTGTATGACAAGGCGCTGGACGAAATCGTCGAGTGGCTGAAACAACATTTGTGTACCTGATATTGCGCTAAAAAACTGACGCCATCCCGAGGTGGCGCGGCTTGTTTAACAGGGAGGTTAACATGTCTGAAAAAGTGACCTACAAGCGACTGCTGCGGCAGTTCGCTGCCATTGGCCCCTATTTGCGCGAAGATCTCTGCGAAGAGGGGCGTTATCGTTTCGACTGCCTGTCGGTCTGCGTCAGCGCCAAGCCGGCGCCGGACAAACGGGAGTTCTGGGGCTGGTGGCTGGTGCTGGAGCAGGACGATCACCATTTCCGTTATCACTATCAGCTCGGTTTCTACAATGCTGACGGTGAGTGGCTGGACAAGCCGATCCCCAAGAAGCACCAGGTCGAGGTGGAGCGAACCCTCAACCGTTTCTACAAGCTGATCAGCGACAAACTGACGGCACTGGAGTGCCAGCTGGTGCCTGCCGAGCAGGTCACCAACGAGTTGAGCGTCACCGCCGCCTGATCCCTGATGCCCGGCGAACCGCGTCACGCTGCTTGCCGGGCCATCAGTCAGCCATTTTCCGCTCCGCTCGCAATCTCCGGGCCTTTGCCCGCATCTCCTCACCCCGGCGTTAATTGCCTTGCAGGGCTCCATGGCCGTGGGTATAAAGATATTCCTTACTTTTTTAGCCTTTATGCTCCCATGGAAAACAGAACCATAGTCGTCAAGTTGGGCACCAGCGTGCTCACAGGGGGGTCTTCCCAGCTCAATCGTGCCCATATGGTCGAGCTGGTCAGACAATGTGCGGCCTTGCACCGTCACGGCCATCGGGTCGTGGTCGTCACATCAGGGGCGATCGCCGCCGGGCGTGAGCATCTGGGCCACCCGCCACTGGCGCCAACCCTGCCCAACAAGCAGATGCTGGCTGCGGTCGGCCAGACCCAGCTCATTCGGGTATGGCAGGATCTGTTCAACCTCTATGGCCTGCATATCGGCCAGATGCTGCTGACCCGTGCCGATCTGGAAGATCGGGAACGCTATCTCAATGCCCGCGACACCCTGCGTACCCTGCTTGATCACCGGATTATTCCGGTGATCAACGAAAACGACGCAGTGGCGACCGCCGAGATCAAGGTGGGCGACAACGACAACCTCTCCGCTCGTGCCGCCATTCTGGCGGATGCGGATCTGCTGATCCTGCTGACCGACCAGAAGGGGCTCTTTACCGCCGATCCGCGTACCAATCCGGATGCCCAGCTGATCGAAGAGGTGCAGACCATCGACGATACGCTGCGCTCGCTGGCGGGTGACAGTGTCAGCGGCCTCGGCACCGGCGGCATGGCTACCAAGCTGCAGGCCGCCGATGTGGCGCGTCGTGCTGGCGTCAATGTGGTGATCGCCACCGGCCAGATGCCGGAGGTGATCGGTCGTCTCGCCAAGGGCGAGCGGATCGGCACCTTGTTCCCCGCGCTGGCGTCCCCGCTGGAAGGGCGCAAGAGCTGGATTTTGGCAGGCCCACCCCCTCACGGCGAAGTGCAGGTGGATCAAGGGGCTGTCGCCGCCATGAAGGATAAAGGCTCCAGCCTGCTGCCCAAGGGGATCGTCGCGGTCAGGGGCGACTTCATCCGGGGCGATGTGGTGCGCATTCTCGATCCCAAAGGGGTTGAACTGGCCCGCGGCATCTGCCGTTACGACCATCTGGAGCTGGAGAAGCTGCGCGGCGTCCACTCGGATCAGATTGAGCAGGTACTGGGCTATGGATATGGTTCAGTAGCCATCCATCGAGACGATATGGTGCTGCTCTGAGTGGATCGGTGCTAGCAGCCCAGAGCCAACGATGGCTACGGGATCTGTGGGCTATCCACCGAGATAATAGGGTGCTGCTCTAATCAGGGCGGCACAGCATGAATAAAAGGGAACCGAGATGAGTCTGGAGAAAATGGGGCAGGCGGCCCGTGAAGCCGCCTATCAGCTGGCCACCATCAGCACGGCGCAGAAGAATCGGGCGCTGGCCGCCATCGCCGACGAGCTGGAGGCGCGAAGCGAGCAGATCCTCGCGGCCAACGACAAGGATATCGCGGCTGGCCGTGAGGCTGGCTTGTCAGAAGCCATGCTGGATCGCCTGCTGCTCAATCCGGCTCGTCTGGCCGGGATTGTGGCGGATGTGCGCAAGGTGATCACTCTGGATGATCCGGTCGGCGCCGAAATGGATAGCCGGGTGCTGGAGAACGGCCTGCGGCTCTCCCGTCGGCGGGTGCCCATCGGGGTTATCGGCGTCATCTACGAGGCGCGCCCCAACGTCACCATCGACATCGCCAGCCTCTGCCTCAAGACCGGCAACGCCAGCATACTGCGTGGCGGGCGCGAGACCTTCCACTCCAATCTGGAGCTGGTGCAGGTGATCCAGCATGCGCTGGTCGCCTCCGGCTTGCCGCAGGCGGCAGTACAGTACATCGACAACCCTGATCGGGCGCTGGTCGGCGAGTTGCTGCGCCTCGACCGTTATGTGGACATGATCATTCCGCGCGGCGGTGCCGGGCTGCACAAGATGTGCAAGGAGAACAGCTCTATCCCGGTCATCATCGGCGGGTTTGGCATCAGCCACATCTTCGTCGATGAGAGCGCCGATCTGGTACGCTCCCTGGCGGTCATCGAGAATGCCAAGGTACAGCGTCCCTCCGCCTGCAACGCTCTCGATACCCTGCTGGTACACGAGAAGGTGGCTGCCACCTTCCTGCCGCAGTTGGTGGCGCTGATGAATGAACGCAAGGTGACACTGGTCGGCGCGGCCAATGCCATGGCACAGCTGGCGGGCGCCGACAACCTGTGCGAGGCAGGGTCAGAGGATTTCGATACCGAGTGGCTGGGGCTGACCCTGGGGGTCAAGCTGGTGGCGGATGTCAACGAAGCACTGGCTCATATGCGCGAGCATAACGCCGGTCATTCCGATGCCATCCTGACCAACGATCTGGCCAACGCCGAGCGTTTCGTCAATGGCGCCAGTTCGGCGGCAGTCTACGTCAACGCCTCGACCCGCTTCACCGATGGCGGCCAGTTTGGTCTGGGGGCCGAGGTGGCGGTCTCGACCCAGATGCTGCATGCCCGCGGCCCCATGGGGCTCACCGAGCTCACCAGCTACAAGTGGGTGGGGCAGGCCGATTACCTTAGCCGAGCCTGATCACAGGCTGTTTCACATGCAAAAATGCCGACCACATGGTCGGCATTTTTTTCACTGGTATCGCGTCGATACCATGCAGTGCGCTATCGCTCGGGGTTATTCCCCCTGATAGAGCACCTTGTCACCGGACTTGAGTACATAACCCTTCCAGGGGAAGAGGATGTAGTCGCCACCCTGCCAGGACCAGTTGCCTTCCGCACCCTGACGGGTCAGCGCAAGCAGCTCGCCGCTTGGCAGATGCAGTTCGGCCTGCGTCTGGTCAGCGTTGAACAGCACGAAAGCGCTGCTGGTCTGGCTGGTATCGGCCGGGTTCAGTCGTACGCCCTGTTCAAACAGGCGCACGCACTGGTTAGCCAGTGGTGACCACTGGTAACCGGCACTGCCGATACAGCCGTGGCTGTCGCGATCACTGCCTGGCATGGTGCCTGTCATAGGTTGCTCCGGTGCGCTGCAGGCGGCCAATAGCAGAGAGGCGGCCAGCAGAGTCAAGGTTCTCATGATTACTCCTGCTTGTCTTCGAGATGGTCCCGTTCAATGACGATGTTGGAGAATCCCAACTCTTTGAAGTAGTTCTCCTGGTAATCCTTTACGCTTTTCTTGTCACGGCGACAAACCTGAGCCAGCTGAGCCTCCATGGCGTGGAAACTGGAGAGATCCAGCCCTTCGGCAGCGGCGATGGCGTCGTAGATGCTGCGGAACTTGTCGTTCGCATAGCCGATCTCTTTGGCCTGTTTTTTATAGGTATAGGTAATCTTAAAGGCCATCATGCCCTTCCTTCTTCGATTTGGCTTGCTTGCGCTGGACGTAGAGGTAGAGGCTCTCTACCTTCTCCCGAGCCCAGGGGGTCTTGCGCAAGAACTTCAGGCTGGACTTGATGCTGGGATTATCGGTGAAGCAGCGGATATTGATCTGCTGCCCCAGCTCTTCCCAGCCATAGTGTTCGATCAGCGCGGTGACGATCGCTTCCAGGGTCAGCCCGTGCAGCGGGTTGTTTTTCTGCGCCGGGGTCGGCTGTTCTGCGCTCATGCCTGCTCCGCCAGTTTGGCAAAGGGTTGGCCCATGCGGGTGGTCACCCCGTTGGCCAAGTGAGGTTCGAAACCGGCCAGCATGCCCGGGCCAAACAGGCAGACCACGGTGCTGCCCAGCTTGAACAGGCCCATCTCGGCGCCTTTTTGCAGGGTAATGGCCTCGTCGCCGGTGTAGTCCCAGCGCACCACCTTCTTCTCTTTGGTCGGAGCAATGTTGCCGGCCCAGATGGTCTCGATGCTGGCCACGATAGTCGCGCCGACCAGCACCAGCGCCATGGGGCCGTGCGGGGTGCGGAAGGTAGCGACCACCCGCTCGTTGCGGGCAAACAGGTTGGGCACGTTCTCGGCGGTGAGCGGGTTGACGGAGAAGAGATCCCCCGGCACGAACACCATGCTCTCCAGCACGCCGTCCAGCGGCATATGGATGCGGTGGTAATCCTTGGGCGCCAGATAGATGGTGGCAAAGTCGCCATCCTTGAACGGCGCAACCAGATCCTCATAGCCACCCAGCAGCTCGCGGGCGCTGTAGTCGTGGCCCTTGGCCTGAATGATGCGGCCCTGCTGGATGGGGCCGAGCTGGCTGACGGTGCCATCTACCGGCAGTGCCAGAGTCATGGCATCGTCAACCACCGGGCGGATGCCGGGCTTGAGCTCACGGGTGAAGAAGGCGTTGAAGCTCTTGTAGTGGGCCGGACTCTCATGCAGCGCCTCGCTCATGTCGACCTGATACTGCTTGATAAAGGCTTCGATCACTTTGGTGGTGAGGTTGCCCGCTTCGGCCGCGGCAAACTTGCCGATCAGACGGGAGAGGGCGTGCTTGGGCAGACAGTATTGACCGGCAATTTTCAGGTTGTCAGTAATGCTCATGTTCATCATCAACGTAGGTTTATTAGGGTCACAGGCGCGCCTGTTGGCGACCGTGACGGGCTTCCTGCATGGTTTCCAGGATGCGGTGATAGTTGTGGAAGCGATCGGCGCTGATGGCGCCACTGTCGACTGCCGCCCGCAGGGCACAGCCGGGATCGTCCTTGTGGGTGCAGTCGCGGAACTTGCAGCCACCCAGATAGTCGCGGAACTCGATAAAGCACCAGGTGATGCGATCGGCTTCCAGATGCCAGAGGGCGAACTCGCGGATCCCGGGGGAGTCGATCAGATCGCCGCCGCTCGGGAAGTGGTAGAGTCGCGCTGTGGTGGTGGTGTGCGTGCCGAGTCCCGAGTTTTCGGAGATCTCGCCGGTCAGCACATCCAGACCCGGCATCAGGGCGTTGGTCAGGGATGACTTGCCCACCCCTGACTGGCCGACGAAGATGCTGATCTTGCCTTCGAACTGGGCCTTGAGCTCGTCGAGCCCTTCGCCGCTCTCGCAGCTCACCAGGATCACCTTGTAGCCAAGCTTGCGATAGGGTTCGAGCTGGCGCTCGATGCGCTTGCGCGCCGCGTCATCCAGCATATCGACCTTGTTCAGCACGATGAGCGGCTGGATCTCCACATCCTCGGCGGCAACCAGATAGCGGTCGACGATGTTGGTGGAGAACTCGGGCATCACCGCCGAGACGATGATGATCTGGTCGATATTGGCGGCGATGGGTTTGACCCCGTCGTAGAAGTCCGGCCGGGTCAGTACCGAGTGGCGCGGATGCACCGCCTCGATGACGCCCGCTGTCGCGGCATTGAGGCCGGGACGCCACACCACCTTGTCGCCGCACACCAGACTGCTGATGCTGCTGCGACGCAGGTTGCTGCGGTGGATGGTGCCATCGACCGCTTCCACGTCTGCGTGCTGACCAAAACGGCTGATCACCACCCCTTCGATGGCCGGGCCAAACAGGGTGTCATCCACCACAGTGGAGTGATCTTTTTGCAGCCGCCGTTCGCGGTTGGCCTGGACGCGCCTTTGTTGACCCAGATTGAGTTTTGCTTTCTTTGCCACTCGATTCGCCAGTTTATGAACAGATCCAAAGCCAGTATGATACATGCAAATTGGCAAAATTCCGCCATTCCTCCCAATAGAGAGAGCAATCATGACAGTCAGCGCGCAGAACTTGGTATGGATCGACATGGAGATGACGGGTCTGGACCCCGAACAGAACGTGGTACTGGAGATCGCCACCATCGTCACCGACAAGGATCTGAACGTACTGGCCGAAGGGCCGGTCATCGCCATTCATCAGAGTGATGAAGAGCTTGCCAAGATGGACGACTGGAACGTCAACACCCACACCAAGAGCGGTCTGGTGGCCCGGGTCAAGGCGAGCCAGCACGACGAGGCGAAAGCCATTGCCGAGACCCTCGACTTTATCCGCCAGTGGGTGCCGGAGCGCACCAGCCCGCTGTGTGGCAACAGCATCGGTCAGGATCGCCGCTTCATGGTCAAGCACATGGCCGAACTGGAAGCCTTCTTCCACTATCGCAACGTCGATGTCAGCACCATCAAGGAGCTGGTCCGTCGCTGGCAGCCGGAATTGCTGGATCAGTTCACCAAGAGCGGCACCCATCAGGCGCTGGATGACATCCGCGAATCGATCGCCGAACTGCGCTTCTATCGCAGCCACGTCTTCAAGATCTGAGTCACTGGCAAGGAGTTGCCCCGGTTTGGTTGCTAAAATCGACAGTTCGGCCAGCTTTTGAGCGAACGCGCGCAACCAGACAAAAAAGCCCTTGCAATTGGAATGTCTGCTCTTATAATTCGGCTCCCGTACAGTAGCGCAAGCAACCAAATGCTGTACGGCATGTTTTAAGGTAGTTGCGGGAATAGCTCAGTTGGTAGAGCACGACCTTGCCAAGGTCGGGGTCGCGAGTTCGAGTCTCGTTTCCCGCTCCAATCTCTCTTCGAATTCAATCTCTTTTCCCCCCAAGCTCAAGAATCCAGTTTCTCCATACAATCACGGCCACATTCAGTTGGTAGAGCATGATCCGTGCTTGCCAAGGCTGGGGTTGCGAGTTCGAGTCTCGTTTCCCGCTCAAAATCTCTCTCCTCGAAGTACACCAATCCATATTCGAAATTGCCCATCACATCGCGCTGCGATGCTTTGTCGTATCTGGCGTTTACTCCGCGCGTCTCTGCCTTCTTCTGTCAACAGGAAGGGCATGCGAGGGGCTTACTCTGTGGGCTGAGCGAGACAAGCGGTGGTGACCGGAGAGGGTAAATTTCGGGCAAAAAAAGAGGAGGGGCCTTGGCTCCTCCTGCATGATTCACTGGCGCGGGCTTAGACCAGAGTAACGTTCTCAGCCTGGGGGCCTTTTTGGCCCTGGGTCACAGTGAACTGGACTTTTTGACCTTCAGCCAGGGTTTTGAAACCGGTGCTCTGGATGGAGGAGAAGTGAACGAAAACGTCCGGACCCTGAGATTGCTCAATAAAGCCAAAACCCTTGGTTTCGTTGAACCATTTTACCTGGCCGGTGCGAATGTCAGACATGTGCTAAATCCTATCAATAACAAAATGAAACTAAGCCCGTGCTGGGCTGCATTTGCCTTGCAAGCAGGGGTTGGCTCATGACTGACCACGTCTATTTGTCCCAGTAGCACGTAGAACAATCCCTGTCTAAAGCACAAACGATTGTACGTTAGCGCCGATCCTTGTCAATTTGACCCCTTTCGTTTTTTGAACAAGCTAAAAATATTGTGAAGTCAGTAGCTTATTTGAAGAGATTTGACCGAAAAAAACGGGAGGCCAGCGCCTCCCGTGTTGTTATTCCTTGAGGGCGAACCCTTCACCCTGCCGGTCGTAGCGGTAGACCGCCTGACCGTAGGAGCGGATCTCCACCCGCTGGATGCGGCGGGTGTCGTCCACCAGAATAAAGACCGAGCGACCCGATTGCAGGCGGGTCAGGGGGCGATCCGGCCCCTCGATGGCGATCAGGCGGCTCAGCTCGGCACCCGGCAACTCGAATTTGCGCCAGATGGAGTAGAGGGTCTCACCAGCCTGCACATCGTGTTGCAGCCAGGTGCCGTTGACCTTCTCTTCGACCGGTTTGGCTGCCGCAGGCGCACTGCCTGTCGCGCCGTTACCGACGGTGAGGGCCTGAGCAGGCACGGCCAGCGGCACTTCCAGCGAGCCGGAAGGGGCGGCTTTGGGGGCGGACGGTGCCGGCTCCCAGGCCAACACCAGCAGCCAGAGCGGGACCAGGATCAGCAGACCTATGGTGTTTTTGCGGGGCAGCGGGCTGGACAGCTTGAATTTGCCTGCTTTGGCATCCTGGCGGCGTTGGCCAAGGTTGCTCATCCCTTGGCCAAAACGTTGGCGCAGGGACAGGGTCGCGGCATTGATGCGATGGAGCAGGGATCCTTGTGATTCGTCTTGGCGACGCTGCTGGGCTCGTCTGTTATGGCCTCGTGGGCGACGGTCCGGGGTGGGCACGGCATTTACCTCTCACTACATTGCCTGCCATCAGGCAAATTCGTTGCCTATGGTAAACGGACTCGCCCCCGAGGGGGAGAGTCCTGATGCGGAAAATTATCAGCTGAGACGAAATTGACCCAATAATTGCTGCAATTTGTCGGCCGCCTGACGCAATGCCTGACTGGCTTTGGCCGTTTCGGTCGCATCCTGAGCAATGTCGTTGGCCAGTGCGTTGGTTTTTGACAGGTTGCCGGAGACTGTCTCGGAAACCGAGCTCTGCTCCTCGGCGGCGGAGGCGATCTGATAGGTCATGTCGTTGATGGTCGAGATGGCCTTGTAGATGCTGCCTAGCGCCTCTTCCGCCAGATCCGCTTCGCTCACCGCCTGATGGGTCAGTTGCTGGCTCTGGGTGATGGCGTTGACCGCATTGCTGGAACTCTGGCGGATCTTCTCGATCAACTCCTGAGTGTTCTGCACCGCTTGCTGGGTATTGCCCGCCAGTTTGCGCACCTCGTCGGCGACCACCGCAAAGCCGCGTCCCTGTTCGCCTGCCCGTGCCGCCTCGATGGCGGCGTTGAGGGCGAGCAGGTTGGTCTGATCGGCAATCCCCTGAATGACGGTGAGAATGCTGGTGATCTGGGCGCTGTCGTGAGCCAGCCCTTCGACCACTTCGGCCCCTTTACCGGCTTCTGCCGCCACCTTGTGCATCGACTGGATCACCTGCTGGAAGCGCTCCTTGCCCTGATCCGCCGCGCCTTGCGCCTGTTTGGCCGAGTCGGCGGTGTTGTTGGCGTGGGTTGCGACCTCCTGACTGACATAGGACATCTCCTGTACCGCGGTCAGCATCTGCTCCATCTCCGCCTGATGATGTTGCAGGTTGGTGTCGGTCTGACCGGCGATGCGATCGGTGTCGCAGGCGTGGCGGTTCACCTCGCTGGCCGTTTTCAGCACATCCCCGAGCAGCCCTTGCAGCTTGTCGATAAAGCGGTTGATCCCCTTGGCAAGATCCCCCAGCTCATCCACCGAGCGGGTCGCGAGGCGCTTGGTGAGATCCCCCTCGCCATCGGCGATGTCATCCACCAGGCTGACCATCTGACGGATAGGGCCGGTGATGCTGCGGGCAATCACCAGCATGGTCGCCAGCGCCAGCACCAGCACAATAAAGGCTCCGACCAGCTGTTGGGTCACGGCGGCCCGGTTCATCTCGTTGAGTTGGCTCTCCAGCTGATCGGCCCCGGCCAGCACCACCTTGTAGGGCAGGGTGACGATGATGGCCCAGTTGCGGCTCATCCCCGGCACCATGATGGGGACTGAAATACGGAATGATTCGTCCAGCTCCTGACGCTGCACTTCCGGTTTCAGGTACTGCTGCCACTGATTGCCGAGCAATTTGTCGGCGCGGCTGCCAAGCAGGCTGGCATCACCGCTGGTGCCGGTAATGACGCCAGCAGCGCTGACGATCAGGGTTTCTCCCTGGCCATCATAAATGTTGCTGTTGAGGCTCTTGGCCTGACGGCTGATGGAGTCCACCGCCAGATCCAGCGCAGCGACCCCCTTGAACTGACCGTCCACGAGAATGGGGGTGGTGATAGTGCTGACTAGCACCTGCTGGCCGTTGATGTCTACCTTGAAGGGATCGATCAGGCAGGAGCGACCTTCCCGTTTCGGGCAGGCGTAGTAGTCGTTGGCGGGATTGCCGAATTCGTCCGGGTCGGTTTTTTCGATGGAGAGCAGCAGATCGGTGCCAATTTGATCCTTGTCGCGATAGAAGTAGGGCACGAAGCGCCCCTTGTCGTCACTGCCCAGCGCCGTCTGGCCGGCGAAGCTGGCATCCTGACCGTCGAAACCGTTGGGCTCGAAGCCAGCGAAGGCGCCATAGAGTTGCGGCTCCAGCGCCAGTTGCGCCTTGAGCAGGTCGGTCGCCTGCTGGCGATCCAGCGGCAGTTTGCCTTGCTGTTGCAGGGCGAGGGCGCTCGCCATCTGCTGGGTGTAGGAGAGCCCCTTTTGCAGCAACTGGGTGATGGTGGCCGCCTCGGCGCGGGCGTTGGCGCTGACCTTCTGCCATGCCTCCTGCTGCAGCGCTTCACGGCTGGAGCTGATGGTCAGTTGTTGGGTTTGTTGGCCGGAGTATTGGTTGAGCAGGATCAGGATGACCAGGGCTGCGGTCATGGCGATCCCGGCCATCACTAGAATGCGATTCTGGATAGAACGGAACTGCATCGTCTCTTCCTTGTGCGTGAGAAGTGTGGTGAGCGTTATCTGAGTATCGACCGGAGGAGGCAGCTCTCCAGCATTGTGCATAGCAAATCGGAAACAGGGCTTCTGTTTTGCGATCCTCTTCAAATATCGGGCTACAGATGAAAATGGTGACAGATTTAATCCCCTACTTTAGCCCGCAATGGCGTCATGGTTTTCCCATCCGCGATGGTCGGTGCTAAAATGCGACGGTTTTTTCTAACGAATTGGCCCAAGGCCCTCTACACAAGGCTTAAAGATGAAAGTCAAAACCCGTTTTGCTCCCAGCCCGACCGGCTTTTTGCATGTCGGCGGTGCCCGTACCGCGCTCTATTCCTGGTTGTTTGCAAAGAACCAGGGCGGTGAGTTCGTGCTGCGTATTGAGGATACCGACCTGGAACGTTCCACTCAGGAGGCGATCGACGCCATCATTGAGGGCATGGAATGGCTGGAGCTGAACTGGGATGAGGGCCCCTACTACCAGACCAAGCGCTTCGATCGCTACAACGGCATCATCGACGAGATGCTGGCCGATGGCCGCGCCTACAAGTGCTACTGCTCCAAGGAGCGTCTGGAAGCGCTGCGCGAAGGCCAGATGGCCAACGGCGAGAAGCCCCGTTATGACGGCAAGTGCCGCGATCACGCCCACGATCACCCGGCCGATGCGCCGCACGTGATTCGTTTCCGCAACCCGACCGAAGGTTCCGTGGTGTTCGATGACCACGTTCGTGGCCGCATCGAGTTCGCCAACACCGAGCTCGACGATCTGATCATTCGCCGTACCGATGGCGCGCCGACCTACAACTTCTGCGTGGTGGTCGATGACTGGGATATGGAGATCACCCACGTGGTGCGTGGCGAAGACCACATCAACAACACCCCGCGCCAGATCAACATCTACAAGGCGCTGAACGCGCCGGTACCGGAGTTTGCCCACGTTTCCATGATCCTGGGTGACGACGGCGCCAAGCTCTCCAAGCGCCACGGTGCAGTCTCCGTGATGCAGTACCGCGATGACGGCTACCTGCCGGAAGCGCTGCTGAACTATCTGGTGCGTCTGGGCTGGTCCCACGGCGATCAGGAGATCTTCACTCTTGATGAGATGATCAAGCTGTTCAGCCTGGATGCCATCTCCAAGTCTGCTTCTGCCTTCAACACCGACAAGCTGCTGTGGCTGAACAACCACTACATGCGCAGCCTGGATCCGGTCTATGTGGCCAAGCATCTGGCCTGGCACATGGAAAACCAGCAGATCGACACCAGCAAGGGCCCGTCGCTGCCAGAGGTTGTGACCCTGCTGGCCGAGCGCTGCAACACCCTGGTCGAGATGGCCGCTCAGAGCCGCTATCTGTTCGAAGAGTACGAAGCGATCGACGAAGCGGCAGCCAAGAAGCATCTGCGCGGCGTCGCTGCCGAGCCGTTGACCCTGGCCAAGGCCAAACTGGCTGCACTGGATAGCTGGACCACCGAAGCGTTGCACGAGCTGATTGAAGCCACTGCTGCCGAGCTGGGTCAGGGCATGGGCAAGGTCGGCATGCCGCTGCGCGTGGCCGTGACCGGTCTCGGTCAGTCTCCCGGTATCGACGCCGTGATGGCGCTGGTGGGTAAAGAGCGCGTACTGGCTCGTATCGACCGCGCACTGGCTTACATCGAAGCCCGCATGGCTGCCGAGTAAGTTCTGCCAAGGTGGCAGGCGAGGGAATAACCCAACTCTGCCACATGCTGAATAGAAAAAATCCGAAACCACTGGTTTCGGATTTTTTTATGGCCAGCGCACAGGCCGAGAATATTTTGGGATAAAAAAATGCCAGTCAGCTGACTGGTATTTTTATGGCTATGTCCCAATTACGTGCTGCATGGGGTGCCCCAGCGCCTCATGCAAACACGCTTTGATATTTACGCCCCTCCCGTAACGATCCAGCATCCTGCGCCAACCCAAATAATTCATCAGGTAGTGCGTCGCCACACCATGGAACCGCTCCATCCACTCTTTCAACCGATGGTGATACCCGTTCACGTGCTGGATGTGATACGCACCGACCACCCGTTCGCCCTGGCGATTGCGCACTACCTGATGGGTAACGCCCTGCGCTTGGCTAAAACTGGCATACACACCCGCACCATCGCTACACAGCACCGCATCCGGTGACACCAGCGGCGTCAAGACCGCGATGACCGCCTCGGCATTTATCTTCTCCAGCTGAAAATCCGCATGGTGGCCTGCCCTGTCTTGCACCACCATCACAGGGATGTAATCCGACCTGGTTCCACGAGTTCGACCTTTACCACCGCGATGACGTGCCGGACGCGGCAGCCCCCGTTGCCCCTTGAACGATTCAAGGAAGAAGGTCTCGTCTACCTCAACGATGCCCTCTTCCTGTGTGGCTTGATGGCCTGCCATGGCACGCAAGAAGCGGTGACGCCAGAGGAAGGCGGTGTTTTTGCTGACCCCACAGCGCCGCGCTGCCTGGCGGACGGTCAGCCCTTCGATGAGGGCTTGCGCGTAGTCTTCCCAGCACTGTGCTTTACGCAACCGGGCCAGAGGCGTCTTGGTGAGGATGGAGCTGGTGCGCAGACATTGTTTGCAACGGTAGCGGCGCAGTCCCCGACTCCATCCCCAAGGCGCCAGCTGGGTAACATCGGCCTGACAATGTGGGCAGCCACTGCATGCCGGTAACTGAGTATTGAGTGAGGTAATGGTGTGGGGTGCAGTGAGTTCCTGCTGAGCAACACGGCGCTGGCGCAGGGTTAACTGGGGAAAGAGGGACAACAGGTGTTGAAAGGCTGGGGTATCCATGATGGTAGACCTCAAGGTGATGGCCTACGTCAAGATTAGCCTTTCAACACGTAATTGGGACATAGCCATTTTTATTGGGGCAGAGTGCCCCTTAGTGGCTGTCGACCCAGACGAACTTGAGCACAAACAGCAGGGCGACCACCAGCACGCAGGGGTTGATCTCGCGCCAGCGGCCGGTGCCTGCTTTCATCACGCAGTAGGAGATAAAGCCGACGGCGATCCCCTCGGTGATGGAGAAGCTGAACGGCATCATCACCGCGGTCATGAAGGCCGGTACCGCTTCGGTCAGATCTTCCCACTTGACCCGGGTCAGCTCGGAGCACATCAGTACGCCCACATAGATAAGAGCGCCAGCAGCGGCATAGGCTGGCACCATGGCGGCAACCGGGGAGAAGAAGATGGCCAGCAGGAACAGGATGCCCGCGATGATGGCGGTCAGACCGGTGCGGCCGCCGACGGCGACGCCGGAGCTGCTCTCGATAAAGGCGGTGACCGAGGAGGTGCCCATGAAAGCGCCGCCGACGGAGCTGACGCTATCGACCATCAGCGCTTGCTTCATGCGCGGGAAGTGGCCGCGATCATCGGCCAGCTTGGCGCGGTTGGTGACGCCAATCAGGGTGCCGGAGGAGTCGAACAGGTTGACCAGCATAAAGGAGAAGATGATCCCGGCCAGGCTGATGTCGAGCGAACCCATCAGATCCAGCTGACCGAATACCGGTTCGATGCTGGGGGGCATGGAGACAAAGCCCTTGAAGGTGACATCACCAAACAGCCAGCCGAGGGTGGTGGTGACCACGATGGCGATCAGCACGGCGGAGTGAACGCCACGGGCAGAGAAGATGCAGATCAGGAAGAAACCGAGCAGACCCAGCAGGCAGGGCAGGGAGGTGAGGTTGCCCACGGTCACCATGGTGGCGGGGCTGGCGACCACGATACCGGCGTTGTGCAGGCCGAGCAGGGCGATCAGCAGACCGATACCGGCGGTGATGCCAACCCGCAGGGTGAGCGGGATGTTGCCGATCAGCCAATAACGCACCCGCAGCAGGGTGAGGATCAACAGACCCATGGCGCCCCAGAAGATGGTGCCCATGCCCACTTGCCAAGAGTAGCCTATACCCGCGACCACCACGAAGGCGAAGAAGGCGTTGAGGCCCATGGCGGGAGCCAGCGCGATCGGCAGGTTGGCCAACAGGCCCATCAGGATGCTGCCGATACCGGCGATCAGGCAGGTGGTGACGAACACGGCCTGGGTGTCCATGCCCGCCGCAGAGAGGATCTGCGGGTTGACGAACACGATGTAGACCATGGTCAGGAAGGTGGTGATGCCGGCGATCACTTCGGTGCGGGCGGTAGTGCCATGGCCTTGCAGGGCAAACAGGCGCTCAAGCAATCCTTGCCCGGCGGCCTGATTGGCAGCTTGGTGTTGTTGATTCATGTTGGATTCCAATAGGTGACGTGAAATAAGCAGCAGGGGAACGGGCTATCCCATCCATGCGGGGTAAATTGCCCTGTTTCTGGCGGTTAAGTAACCAGACTCGTCCTGATACCGTGACAGCGCGCACATTTTTACACAGGCGGCGCCGTTTACAAACCCTGGATCTGCGAAGCAGATCAATGAATAGTGCAAAAATTCAAACGTTTGCTTTTTGAGCATGAAAAAAGGTTCTCAGCAGAGAACCTTTTATCGGAAAAGGGGGCTTAAAGGGTCTTGAAGTAGCGCTCGACCAGTTGGGCCAGCACGGAGTCGAGTCGGTCTTGAACCTCACCCAGCTCGCGGCCGAAGCGGCGCAGAAAGAGACTGGCCTGCTCTTCGGTCAGCTTGCGCCCCTCGATAAAGAACTCCTGCTCCGGCAGCTGCTTGTCGTAGCGGGGGATCAGCACCCAGCTCACGAGATCAGGGTAGATAGCGGCGAAGATCTTGGCGGCAGCGGCACAGAAGGTCTCTATGTGCGCCTTGCCATCCGGTCCGAGGCAACCCGGTTCAACCCGGATCTGGATGGTGAGTTTTTTCTCTATGGGGGTCGTCATCGTGCTACATCCATGCAAAGGCATCCGTCTTGGATTGTAAGCTAAAAGGAAATAGAAAGGGGAGCCGAAGCTCCCCTCAACACGCAGTCAGCCTTATTTGGTGATGCGCTTGTACTTGGCGCGATGGGGCTGGATCGCCTCGGCGCCGTAGGTCTTCTTCTTCCACTCTTCGTATTCGGTAAAGTTACCTTCGAAGAACTCGATCTTGCCCTCGTCCTGATAATCCAGGATGTGAGTGGCGATACGGTCTAGGAACCAGCGGTCGTGGGAGATGACCATGGCACAACCCGGGAACTCCAGCAGGGCGTTCTCGAGGGCGCGCAGGGTTTCGATATCCAGATCGTTGGTCGGTTCATCCAGCAGCAGCACGTTGCCGCCGGTCTGCAGCAGCTTGGCCAGGTGCAGACGACCACGTTCACCACCTGAGAGTTCGCCAACCCGCTTCTGCTGGTCGGAACCCTTGAAGTTGAAGCGGCCGATATAGGCACGGCTCGGGAACTCGTAGTTGCCGATGCGCAGGATATCCTGACCGTCAGCGACCTCTTCGAAGACCGTCTTCTTGTCATCCATGCTGTCGCGGAACTGATCGACAGAAGCCAGCACTACTGTGTCACCCAGGGTGATGGCGCCGGAATCCGGCTGCTCCTGACCCGACATCATGCGGAACAGGGTCGACTTACCGGCACCGTTCGGACCGATGATGCCGACGATGGCCCCCTTCGGAATGGCAAACGACAGATCGTCGATCAGCACCCGATCACCGTAGGATTTGCGCAGGTTGGCCACTTCCACCACCTTGTCGCCGAGGCGCGGTCCGGGCGGAATGAACAGCTCGTTGGTCTCGTTGCGCTTCTGGTAGTCGTTGGTGTTGAGCTCTTCGAAGCGAGCCATACGGGCCTTGGACTTGGCCTGACGGCCTTTCGGGTTTTGACGAACCCACTCCAGCTCTTTCTCGATGGACTTGCGACGGGCCGCTTCGGAACTTGCTTCCTGCGCCAGACGGGCATCCTTCTGCTCCAGCCAGGAGGAGTAGTTGCCTTCCCACGGGATACCTTCGCCGCGGTCCAGCTCCAGGATCCAGCCAGCCACGTTGTCGAGGAAGTAGCGGTCGTGGGTGATGGCGACCACAGTGCCTTCGTAGTCGTGCAGGAAGCGCTCCAGCCAGGCCACGGATTCCGCATCCAGGTGGTTGGTCGGTTCGTCCAGCAGCAGCATGTCCGGCTTTTCCAGCAGCAGACGGCACAGTGCCACACGGCGACGCTCACCACCTGAGAGGTGTTTGATCTGGGCATCCCAGGCTGGCAGGCGCAGGGCATCGGCCGCACGCTCCAGCTGGTTTTCCATGTTGTGGCCACCCTGAGCCTGAATGATGGCTTCCAGCTCGCCCTGTTCGCGGGCCAGTTTGTCAAAGTCGGCATCCGGGTCGGCGTAGGCCGCATAGACTTCGTCGAGACGGGCCATGGCGCGCTTCACCTCGCCAACGGCCTCTTCGACCGCTTCGCGTACGGTCTGCTCCGGATCCAGCTTCGGCTCCTGGGGCAGGTAGCCGATCTTGATGCCGGGTTGCGGGCGGGCTTCCCCTTCAATATCGGTATCGATGCCCGCCATGATGCGCAGCAGGGTCGATTTACCGGCGCCGTTCAAACCCAAAACGCCGATCTTGGCGCCCGGGAAGAAGCTCAAGGAGATGTTCTTGAGAATATGACGCTTGGGCGGCACGACCTTGCCGACCCGGTTCATGGTGTAAATAAATTGAGCCATTGGCTAATTCTCTTTAATTTACAGGTTGTTATCGTGATGCAATAAATTCTTGGGGCCGTATTGGGGCCAAATCAGAAAAGCTGGCCCCAAGTCTGCCCCAAACCCTGTCCGCTTCGTCGCGGTCTTGCTCGGGGATCCATTTGCCATAGACTGTTCGCACCATGGTGCTGTCCTCATGCCCCAGGTATGACGCCACCCACTCCGGGTTGGCGCCCGCGGTCAGCATCCAGCAAGCAAATGTATGGCGCATATGGTATTGGGTTCGGCGGCGAATGCCAGCCCTCTTTATCAACCTGTCCCATTTGTCGCCCAAAGTGAATGCCGTGTAGCAGATACTGAGCCCAGGGGTCTTGCTGGTAACATCAGGGCTGAACACGAACGTGACCTTCTCATCTACCTGCCGGCGGTCTCGCAGCGTCTTTTTGATGTAGTGGGTCTGGCGCATGGCTGTCATTGGCCGCAATCGGCGGAGAGCTTCTATTGCCGGTGGCAGGAGTACGATGGTGCGCTCATGGCCTGTTTTCGGTACCTTGAAGTTGCGGGCTTGGGTTATGTTGCGGCGGATCTGCAATTCCCCGCGCTCAAGGTCAACATCCTCCCAGGCCAGCGAGCAGAGCTCACCTGTCCGCATGCCTGTCCAGCAAGCCAGCTGAATCCACATTGCGTCCATATCGTGCCTTGCCGCCTCTTGCAGGCGCCGGAACTCCTCTTGATCAAACGGGTCTGGTTTGTCCCGGATCACCTCTACCTTGGTGAGAACCGATGAGAGGTCTTGGTGGGTGTAGCCATTCTGCTTTGCAAAGTTGAACAGCCCGGCCGCTACCATCATGTAGTAGTTGACCGATCTTGGGGCCAGAGGCTTGTTTGTTCTTCCCCGCGGCTCAGTCATCAGGAAGCGGCGCCATTGCTGCAGGTCTTCAGTTCGGAAGGTGCTGACGATTCTGGTGTGGTCAAGGTCTGAAGCCATCATCCCAAGAATGGAGCGATATCGCCCCCTAGCGTTGTCGCCGATGTCCACATCCTTAATCTTCAGGTAGTGCTCAACCAGGTCGCCAAGCGAGATGTCCCTGCTGGCTGTGGTGCCGGCGAAACGGTGGGCATTCTTGCTGTCCGGGAAGTGCTTGGCATAGTCGAAAACGCCGATGGCGATTTCGTGCAAGATGGCCTCCCGCTTTCGGGAGGCATGCTTGATATTGGCTTTGGTGGCCGGCATGTTGAGCGTTTCCCGGCAACGCTTGCCGTGAAAGCGGAAGTCAATGCGCAAGCTCTTGCCGTGAAGCTCGACGCCTGGGGTGATCGCAATGATGTCGGTCAGTTCTTGGTTCCGGTCAGCCAATCCTCATATCTCCGCCAGTGATAGACATACTTCCCATCCGGGGCCATTTTATAGTGAACCCCCTCGATTAGCTGGCCCTTCTTCCGCTTCTCGCTGATAGCCTTCTCAGTGTACCCGAACATCTCCCCCAAAACCCTAGGCAGAACCCAGTTGGGGCGCTCCATCACTATGACCTTCTGGTGCATGTGTCTCTCCTTTACGCCTCACGGCGAGAATGGCGGCCACCGCTAGCCGCCGGTTGTTCTGTTGTACCTCAGATGCAGTTCATCAGAGCCGGATGCCCAGCGAATCTAAAGAACGGGATGTCGTCGTCAAACTGGGGTGGCGGCTCGTTGTAGTTCTGGTTGTGCTGGGCTGGTTGCTGGGCTGGTCGTCCATATCCTCCCTGTGGCTGCGAGGCTGGCGCCTGCTGCTGACCGGTACCCTGCGGCTTGCCGCCCAGCATCTGCATCACGCCGGTGAAGCTATCGACAAGCACCTCGGTGGTGTAGCGCTCCTGTCCGCTCTGGTCCTGCCATTTGCGGGTCTGCAGTTTGCCTTCCACATAGACCTGGGAGCCTTTCTTCAGGTGCTTACCTGCCACTTCAGCCAGAATGCCCATGAACACTACGCGGTGCCACTCGGTGCGCTCTTTCTGCTCCCCTGTCTGCTTGTCACGCCACGTTTCAGAGGTGGCTAGGGTGATGTTGGTGACGGCGCCTCCGCTCGGCATGTAGCGTACTTCCGGATCCTGACCGAGATTGCCGATCAGGATGACTTTGTTGATACCGCGGCTGGCCATCAGCGAGCCTCCAGAGTCTGATGGAGTTGCTGGAACTTCTCATTTACTTGGCGCCACTGTGGATCATTGGCGCTCTTGAGGCAGCGAATGCGGCGGGCCATGGCGAACTTGGCCTTGCTCAGCATGTTGGCGCTGGCGGCGTGGTGCTGGGCCTTCTTGTAGGAGAGTGCGGCATCGGCAAAAGAGCCGGCTTGCTCTTGCTGGATGGCCTGTGCCATATCATCGCGGTAATTGCGTTGGTGGAGTTTGGTACTCATCGTGTCCTCCCGGACAGTTGTTATCTTTTATATCGCGGCCAGGGTGGCCAGAATCAGTGTTGCGCTGGCCAGAATTGCCAGCCCTTCAATTTGTGCCCGCTTCAATCTCCTGATACTCCAGCTCGTTGAAGTTGAGATACTGGGCAGGGGCCTTATCAATGGCCGCCAGCCGGATCTGTTGATGGGTCATCGGGTGATGCGACTCGATGGTGCCGGTCAGGCGATCCGGCGCAGAGCCCAGTTCGGTCGCGGCGCTCAGGGTGTAGCTGTACTTATGCATCATCGCGATCTCGCTTGAACTCAACAAACATTTGATCGTCGTCATCAACATCAACTTCAACTACATACGTTGGAGTTATTTCCCCCTCGCCTATCTCATCAAATGCAGGATGCTCAGCGGTGAACACCGCCTCGTCTTTGAACACGTTGTGCTCGATGTGCAACACGACCATGTCTTTCTGAATAGCCCGCATCAGCTCATAATTTCCCGGTCTGATGTTGTGCCCGCTCACTGCAAACTTTCCGATTCGATTACCCATTAACAACCCCTTGCTTCTCTTGTGTGGCAATTTCCCAGCTGTACCCGCCGTGCTTCTCTTGCTGGCCGGCAAGGCAGCGGGTGATACCAACTCGGACAAAACCGCCCTTGGTCTCGGCGTCGGTGACGCTGTCGAACCGGACTACCAGATCCCCGCAAGTTCCTATCACCGGGGTCTTGCGCCACTGCGGCGGCTTCACCACGTCAACATAGAGGCGGCGAGTGTGGCGGCCACGGCCGTTATCTCCGACCAGACAGAAGTGTTCAACCCGGGTAGTGAAGCGGGACTCTCTGTGGATCTGCCCCATCACAATGCTGGCCTCGCTGACAGTGAGGGAGAATTCGGCGGCCACCTCGGCACTGATGGCCCCTACTTCTCTGCCGTGAATCCACTCGGCTATGTCCTGCACGATGCTCATGCTGCACCGCCTTGACTCGAATCGCTGACACCTCCGTGAGCGGCGATGATTGCTGTCGCCTGGTTTACCGTGAGGCCGCTGGCTATGAGCCCGTCAGGGCCATGGATTGAAACGAGCTCATCCCGCCAGTCGCCTGACATCATTCGCCATGCCACATGTTTGGAGCATGAGGCCTCTGTTACCGTGTCATGTTCATGATTTGCTGCTTTAACTAAGCGCAAGGTGGATGCTTGCCGCAGGTCGATCTGTGCGTTGTCAACCTGATCGCCCAGCGCGTCGCACTCTTTTGCAGTTGGGCGCACTATGTCGCAGACGGTTTCGAAGACCGGCGTTGCTGTCAGATAGATTTTTTTGGCGGCAACCATCAGCTCAGCTCTGTTTGGCCAGTTTGGATCTGTTGCGGCTGATCTCATTTCCATGCCTCCCAACAGGGCGGTGCCATGCCAACCAAGTAGTGCAATCAGGCGTTTCAGCTGTACCGGATCGTCACTGGCCAATACCTCTGCTATATGTTCAGGGCTCATCATCATTTTCCATCTCTTCATAAAATGGGGTGCTCTCGAGCGCGGAAAGTGTTGCATCAGCTTGGCTGATCGCTAATGCAGCCACATCTTTCGCCGTCATTTCATTCCGAGCACGATTTACCATCAGAGCTGAAGTGAAGTGCATCGCCATCATTTCGCGTTTTGACATCCCAGTAGCTTCCTGACACCAAAGGATTGCGTCATCAAGACCCATCCTAATGGGTTCACCATCGCTACCGCGCACGGGCATGGCTGGCATATCAGCGTTTTTCACAGTGGATCTCCTCGTGGTCAATGCCATACTGGCGGGCAAGTTGGCGGAGTTCGATCTCCGCCCGTTTCTGCTGGCGGCGCTTGAGCGCTTCGGTCGCAGCGCGGTCTTTCTTCAGGCCTTTGCTGCAGATCAGCTTCTGGCTGTTGGTGGTCATGCTGCCTCCCCGTTGTCGAGAGCGATCTGGAGCTGCTCTTCTTCAGGGTTCAACAGATGCTTTGCCATCTGAATGGCGTGGCTGAGCGTGTTTTCGCTGTCAGCCCCTGATTCCTGCAAGCCCTTTATGTATCCGGCCAGCAGGCGGGTGTTTGCTGGCGTGAGTAGGTCAGCCTCATCAATCTGGTAAATCACGGATTTGATTGCAGGGTGCTGCTGCCAATCATTCAGTGGCTCAATGTTTTGAACATCATTACCGCCGGCGATCCGCTCAATCTGATCAAGGCAAATTGGGCGGCTGTCCTCAAACTCCAACAAAGCCAGCTCTTGAGCAGCTGCCTCATTGGTCTGGTCATCGGTTGCCACCGGCGGCTCCCACTCCGCCGGCGTTGCAACGGCATGCAGGTCTTGCAGCATGGCTGGCTCTGCATTGACTGACTTAGCAATCGCTTGGCTGGCCTCTTCGTTGAGCGCAACAGCCTGGCGGTGGATCATGTCGAGGATGATCTGGCCTGTGGTGATCAGGTCGTCACGGCGCAGGCGGGCTTCTGGGCGGCGCTCGCCCTGCCAGCTGGCATCGAAGATCACCACGGCGGAGGCGAAACCGCTGGAGCTTGGTTTGTCCTTCTTCGGATCACGCGGGACGTACCAGCTCGGCACCTCAAATCCGATGCGGCCGCTGATGAACTGGATAAAGTCGGCATCCTCCGGCCACCATGTTTCGCTGGTAGCAGCCTTGATGAGCAGCATGATTTTGGCGCCCTGCGCCCGCTGCTCACGGCAGAAGTTGAGGATTGGCTCCATCCCGGTGATGTGGTTTCCTTCACCATCGACGCATGGGCGGGAGTAGGGCGGGTTACCGTAGGCTGCACCACCCAGGCGGCGCAGGTCGGATGCCAGCTCCTGAGTGAGGGCATTGTCAGCCGCATCGTAGTAGTTAGGCACCAAGGCGTTGCAGTCATCGGCGAACATGTCGAGCACCACAGGCCCCAGGGTGGGTGCGAAGTGGTGGAACAGGCCCCATGCCAGCGCCTTGGGGGTCTGCCACTGGTCGCCGATCTGCTTGAGTTCGTGGTCAGGCTGGAGCTGGAGCTCTGCCAGTGCTTTGGCGTAGTGGTTCATTCCTCATCATCCTCTTCGCGACTTCTTCCAGTAACCTCGTAAGCAAAATCAGACCACTTGGCACGGTCCAGCTCAGACATCTCGATCCAGCGGCCTGCGCATTCTTTATCCACGATGTTTCCATCCATGAATGTCAGCGTTCCGCAGTTGCTTCCGATATCCTCGTCAGCGTATTTGGCGATGATGTTGATGCCAGGGTGCTGTTTTGATAGCTCCTCCAGTAATTTCACCGGGCATGCCCACGCTGTATCAAACTGAACAAACCCATCATCTAGACAGATCTTCTGCGAATAGGCATTCCACTTGGTTCCCCACTTCTCTCTGGCAAAGTCCATCGTGTGGAAGAAGCCGTGCTGGCGCTTATTGCGTAGCATTTGGACGAACTGCTCAAACCCTTCATCATCCATTTCGAGCACATTCACATCACTGCGGTTCTGGCGCTCAAGACTTGCGATAAGTGGGTTTTCACTCAGCGGAGCCTTGGTGATTACCTCTGCGGCTTGTTCTGCATCAAGACGTATTCCGTTCCATTCGAATTTGCCTTGAAATCCGACCACGCTATTGAAGTCGACTTTCCCTTCGCCATTGATGAGCGACTCAAGTACATGGCGCGGGGCTTGGATGATGTTGGTGACATGGTTTGGCATGGTATTTCCTCACTCGTTGCGACCCGTACCACGGATCAGGGCTTGGCCTGCTTGGCCGATTCCGCCTTTTTCGCGATCCTTGCTACTGCGCGGGCCGCCTTGAGGCACTCATCGAACACCTTCCCTTTGGCAAAGCTGGGTGTCCGGTCGAAATAGCGCTTGGCTTCAGCCACGCCCAGCGAGATCGCATGGGGGGGGGAATTGCTCTTTCTCCAGCGTTGCCTTGATGTGCTTGGCAATGAACTCGCTTGGGTGCATGGCTGCCTCCGCTATCTCTGAAATTGGTCTCATCAGCTACTCATCGCTGACTTATCACACAAGCGACAGGCAAAAGGAGGCCGTGACCCGCTGTTGGGCCGCTATCGCTTGTGGGATAATGGCCCCGTTTCCGGGGCCAGGAGAGAACATGTTGGGCTGGTTTGGCAGGGCCTGGAGCCCTGTGCCATCGTGGGCGGTGGAGCTGCCCTTGATGGCGCCGCCATGGAGGTGACGGTTGGTGTTGCTTGTTGGTCAGCTGCCAGCCCGAGCAGCCAGATCAACATCAGGAGTAGTAACCACATGCGTTGCACCTGTGGTGAGGCTGAGTGTTGGCGCTTCACAGCGACTCAGCCGTTCTTGTTGTCGGCACCGGTGCGCCCTCACGGGCAGACCTACCATTTCGAAACTGTCGCCTCTCGGCGAGGGCCTTGGTGGCGCTTCACAGCGGGACCAGGCGACCGCGTAACGCGGTTGTTCGCTCACCTTCCAGCAAGCTCGGTTCGGATAAACACGCTGCGCGTATTGCTACGAACTAGGCTGGATCATGGTTGCAGCGCCGCCTCGTTGGTCTGCATCATTCCGGTTACCTGATCCGGCGACCGCTAGCGTCCAGTTAAAGGCTGTAGCCCGGCCGGTTTGTTGTAGTGGCCGGAG
Source organism: Aeromonas sp. QDB11 (assembly GCF_027705265.1). NCBI lineage: Bacteria > Pseudomonadati > Pseudomonadota > Gammaproteobacteria > Aeromonadales > Aeromonadaceae > Aeromonas > Aeromonas sp. QDB11. The sequence continues at coordinate 102,027 of NZ_JAPDBM010000006.1, forward strand.
CTGATCCCGGCATGTGCTCGCTAGGTGTAAACCACATAGCCCGTTACGTTTGCACTCGTTTGGTCGCGAACCGGTGGGTACTCAACTTTGCCACCCGATTGGCGCATCAGCCTGCGCATTCACCACAACTGTGGATTGCACTGATCTTGCTTTCAGTCCGGGCGGTTCGACCGATCCAGTCTTGCCATGCTTGCTGGCCTTCCTGTCGCTGCCTTAAGTCCGATGCCGGTGTCCTATCAATACAATCCCGGTTGTGTCCCGGCCTTTCACCGGGTGGGTGGCTGGGGGAGTCAGACCCGCCACTCGCTTTGTTCGCCTTAACTTCGCTGTATTTCCAGCTGCCAGCCGGTCACTGATTTTGTTTTCCGGTCACCCTTGTCGGCACGCATTACACCTTTCAAGGGGAGAGCGGGGAGGTGAATCAGCCCGGTTGCCGGTGTTATATCCCCAAGCGGTCTGTTGCCACCGCTGCCAGTGTTGTGCTGGCCCTCCGGCTGGGGTCGTCTTTCGCACTTGTTTTTAACTGGTGTGTGTTTACGAGAAATACAGTAACCAACGGTGTGCGTTTCGTCAATCAGTGGTGTGTATTTTTTTTATGGTGTTTTTTAGCAGCAAGCGAAGAGGTTAGAATGAGACCTTGAAACGAGATGCTTGAATCCGGTTTAACAACAACTACTTGGGGTGGGTTATGGAAGTGTTCATTGGGCTGCTGGTTTTCTTCGGCCCCTATGTCTTGGCATTTGTCTTGTACCGAAGGAAGCGATTACTTGAAGCAAAGTTGAGGGATGCGGACTCTGCACTGGTGAAGATGGCAGTGCGAAATGCCGAGATGGAGGCGAAGCTGCAGCCAATTGAAGATGCAGAGCGGTACACCAGAATGCTGGTTATTAATGCTGAAGATAAAGTTGCTGAGCTCATGGCTGAGCTGGAGAAAAGCAGCCTTGAAATAAATGAAAAAATATCTAAAGACAAAGAGTTATCTGCGTTTTTAGAGCGCACTGTTCAAGCAATGAAAAATTCAATTGAAGGTTACAGTGATGAGTACATCATTCCGAACCATAGTGTTTTGGATGATCTTGCTGAGTCGTATAGTCACAAGCAAGCCGGTGAACAACTAAAGATTGCGCGTAAAAATGTTAGGCACCTGATCCAGAGCAACCAGGCTGGTAACTGCGATTACAGCAGCTCATATCGCCGCCAATTTGCTATCCATTTTGTTGTCGATGCTTTCAATGGGAAGGTTGATTCTGCTCTTAGCAGGGTCAAGTCCGACAACTATGGGAAGATAAAACAAGAGATCATTGACGCCTTTACTTTGGTGAACCATAACGGCATGTCATTTCGCGGCGCTCGAATTGAACAGGCCTATCTCGATGCTCGCCTTGAAGAGTTGAAATGGGCTGTCGCGACATATGAACTTCAGCAACAAGAGCGTGAGGAACAGCGCCAGATCCGTGAGCAGATGCGAGAGGAGGAACGGGCCCAGCGTGAGATGGAGAAAGCCATCAAAGAAGCTGAGAAAGAAGAGCGAATGTTACAAAAAGCCTTGGATAAGGCTCGTCAAGAACTGGCTGGTGCAAATGATGAGCAGCGCCAGCTGTTTGAGGCGCAACTAGCTGAGCTTGAAGCGAAACTTCAAGAGGCAGAGGCAAGAGGGCAGCGAGCGATCTCAATGGCTCAGCAGACTCGCAGAGGGCATGTCTATGTCATAAGTAACATTGGCAGCTTCGGTGAGAATGTCTTCAAGGTTGGCATGACCAGGCGCTTAGAGCCACTCGATCGTGTTAAGGAGCTGAGTGATGCTTCGGTACCATTCGACTTTGATGTTCATGCGATGATCTACAGTGATGACGCTCCATCCTTGGAGAAAGATTTGCACCGAGTATTCGACGAAAACTCTGTCAACAAAGTGAATCCACGAAAAGAGTTTTTCCGCCTACCGCTGGCCGATATTAAGAAGGCGATCGAAGGCCATGGTTTGAGTGACATTCACTGGACAATGAAAGCAGAGGCTACTGAGTATCGCGAGTCACTCAGCTTGCTAAAAAAGGAACAGACAGTCAGAGAACTTGTTGAAGCATAAAGCGCAAATTAAGGGAGCCTGTAAATAATTCTGTGTAACTGCCCACGCCATTACAGGTGACCGTTCAGGCGATCACCGAACTCGATAATAA